>NZ_JBEXZD010000060.1:0-46550 GCF_040628575.1 Streptomyces sp. NPDC006393 | reverse complement strand
CGCGCCGATGAGCGGGACGAACGCCAGGCGCCGCCGGGTCGGCACACCCACCGTGACCGTCGCGAAGAAGGGCTCGTCGGTCGTGGTGTCGACGTAGACGGACTCCAGTGTGCCGATCTTGCCGCCGTCCGTATCGACGACGTCGTGTCCGCGCCATTCACGGATGTCGCCGGCCTCGAACATCGCTGACCTCCTGGGGGAGCTGCTCCGGGATCTCCTTCTCGTGTTCCCCGCATGCCCGGCTTCATCGTGCTCCGCGCGGAGGGTCAATCCGGACGGGTCACAAGCCCGCGTCCCGGTGGGTGGGGCGGCCGGCCAGGACGGTGAGCAGGACGGGCAGCCCGGCCAGATCGGTGTCGGCGACGGTGAGGGGGTTGTCGGCGAGGACGGTGAGGTCGGCGCGGTGGCCGACGGCGAGCCGGCCGGCCTCGTGCTCCTCGCCGGTCGCCCACGCCGGGTTGACGGTGACGGCCTGGAGCGCGCGCAGCGGGCTGAGGGCCTGCTCGGCGCCGTGCGGAGGCTGGGTGAGGTCGCGGCTCGGGCGGCGGTGGCGGCCGCCGGCCATGACGGCGAGCGGCGGGTAGGGGGCGATCGGCCAGTCGGAGCCCAGCACGACCCGTGCGCCCGCCTCCCACAGGTCACGGCAGCGCCATGCGCGTGAGGCCCGCTCCTCGCCCAGCCGGCGCGACCAGTTGTCGGTGTGGTCGGCGCGGGTGAACTCGCAGCAGTGTGTCGGCTGCATGGACGCGACGACCCCGAGCCGGGCGAAGCGGTGCACGGTGTCGTCCGGGACGGTCTCGATGTGCTCGACGCGGTGCCGCACCCCGGTGTCGCCATGGGCGAGCGCCTTCTCGACGGAGTCGAGGACATGGCGGACCGCCGCGTCGCCGATGGCGTGGGTGGCGGTGGGCACCCCGGCGCGGTGCAGCTCGTCCACCACCCGGGTGTACGCGTGCGGGTCGGGCCAGAAGGCGTGCGTGGACTCCCCGTGGCAGTCGGGGCGCTCCAGCCAGGCCGTGCCGTTGTCGATCGTGCCGTCCATGAACATCTTCACGCCCGCGACCCGCCACAGGCGGCCCCCGGTGCCCTGGAGCCGGATCAGCTCGGCCACCGCGTCCGCGTCGGCGCCCGGCCGGCACCAGGGGGCGATGCGGAAGCGCAGCGGGAGATCACCGGAGGCCTCCAGGGCCTCGTACACGGCCAGGCTGTCGCCGTTCGCGTCCATGGCGTGGCCGCCGGTGAGGCCCGCGGCGGCCATGCCGCGCAGGACGTCGGCGGTGCGCTCGCGCAGCTCGGCGGCGGTGGGCCGGGGCGCCACCGCGTCCACGAGCCCGCACGCGGCGTCCTCCAGGAGCAGGCCGGTGGGCCGCCCGTCGGCGTCGCAGACGATCTCGGCGGCCTGATCGAAGCGGCGCGGTCCGTCGATGCCGGCCAGTTCCAGGGCACGGGCGCTGGCCAGCATGGAGTGCGCGTCGAACAGGTCGATCGCGGCCGGGACGCCGTCGAGTACGGGTTCCAGCGCGGCGGCGCTGACGGGCGCGTCGCCGAAGACGTTGGGGTCCAGGCCCCAGCCGCGCAGCCACGCACCCGGCGCCAGGCGGGTCACCTCGCGGGCGAGGGCCTCGCGTACGGCCGTCAGGTCGGCGCAGGCGGACAGGTCGACGCCCGTGGTGCGCTCGGCGCCGGAGACCGGGTGCAGGTGGCCGTCGACGAAGCCCGGGGTGACCACCGCGCCCTTGAGGTCGATCACGGTGGTGGCCGGCCCGGCCAGCGCGCGGGTCTCGCGGTCGTCGCCGAGGTGGGTGATGCGGCCGCCGTCCGCCGCGAGCGCGGAGTGCGGGAGCAGCTCGCCCGTGACGGGGTCGAGCAGCCGGGCGGAGAGCAGGACGAGGTCGGCGGGCACGTGGGGCTCCTTCGCGCTGGGCGGGTGGGTGCGGGTCGCGTGGGTGCGGTTCGGGGGTGTGCGGGTGGTCGGGGGATACGGCGGTACGGCTCTGCTGCTGAGCGCGGCCGGTGGCGTGCGGGGTGGGCCCGCGTCACGCCGACCGGTGGTGGGCGCGGACGCGGGCGCGGGTGCGTGCCGTGGTGACCGTGCCCCGGTGGGTGCACGGTGCGGCGCCGTCGGCGTATGACGTGGGGGACGGACCGTCAGGACGTGGGGGGACGGGCGGTCAGGACGTAGCGGGACGGGCGGTCGGGACGTACGGGTCGGACCGTCAGCGGGCCCGGTGCGTCCCGGCCGCCGGCATGAGGGTGAGGAGGCTGCCCTTCGGCAGGCCCAGTTCGCGTTCCGCGGTGGTGACGGCCATGTTCGCCACCGTGGGGGAGCGGTCGCCGCGGTCCGTGTTGGCGTGGGCGCCCAGGCCGTCGAGGACGACGAGGATCTGGACGGCGGTCTCCACGGGGTCGTCGGTGTGGAAGACCCCGGCCTCGGATCCCTCGCGGATCAGCCCGCTCAGCCGGTCCCGCCACAGTGCCTCCTGCCGGGTGACCCGGTCCGCCAGCGCGGGCCGGTAGCGGCTCAGGTGGCGGGCGTTGAGCCACAGGCGGCTGATCCCGTCGTAGCTGTCCCCGGCCGTCAGGGAGAAGAAGCGGGCCAGGCGTTCGGCCGGGCCGTCCGGGGGCCGTTCGTCCGGGCTGCCCGGGGGCCGTTCGGCCGGGCCGTCCGGGGGGTGTTCGGCCGGGATCAGCTCGTCCAGCTCGGCCGTCGCCGCGACGCCGAAGGCCTCCGCGACCAGGTCCTCCGTGACCGGGAAGTAGTGACCGATCAGGCCGGGCCGCACCTCGAGTTCGTCGGCGACCCGGCGCACCGTGATGCACTCCAGCCCCTCGGACAGAGCGATCGCCGCCGCCGCGGAGACGATCTCGCTCCGGCGCTCCTCGGGGGATTTGCGCACTCGTTTCGACTGAACGCTTGACGCCATGCCCCGCACGCTATTGGATGTGCGACCAATAATCAATTGGACGCGTGACCAATAGATGGGCTGCCCCCAGGGCCTGTCGGTGCGGAGGACTCCATGACAGCCACGATCCCCGATTCCCGCGCGGAGTCGCCCGGGTCCGCGCGGACCGCCGACCGGGCCGGCCGGGTGGAGGCGCACGGCATCGACGTCATCCCCGACGACGAGCGCCACGGCCGGCCCAGCGAGCTGTTCGGGGTGTGGGCCGCGCCGAACGTGAGCTACCTGAGCCTGGTCGTCGGCGGCACCCTCATCCTGATGGGCCTGAGCCTGTGGCAGGCGCTCGCCGTCACCGTGGCCGGCAATCTGTTCTGGGCGTTCGTCGGGCTGATCGCGGTCAGCGGCCCCGCCTCGGGCACGCCCAGCGAGGTGATCACCCGGGCCATGTACGGCATCCGCGGCAACCGGGTGAGCATCGCCGTCACCGGATGGTTCGCCTCCGTCTGCTACCTCGCCCTCAGCTGGGCCGCCGGGTCACTGGCCGCGTTCTCGCTGGCCGAGGAGGCCGGGGTGCACCCCAACACGGCCGTCAAGGTGGTGATCATCGTCGGGATCGCCGCGGCGACCCTGGCCATCAGCGTCTACGGCCACGCCACCATCCTCCGGCTCTACCTGCCGTTCACCGTGCTGCTCACCCTCGTCTTCCTGGTCCTGGCCGGCTATGTGTCCGGGCACGTGGACTGGGACTACCGGCCCCAGCAGCCGCTGCACGGCGGGGCGTTGGCCGCCGCGCTGGCCGCCGCGCTCGCGCTCGTCGCCTCGGCGCCGCTGTCCTACAGCAACAGCGCGGACTTCGCGCGGTATCTGCCGCGTGACACCAGCCCCAGGGCCATCGCCGGCTGGACCGCGCTCGGCGCCTTCGTGCCCAGCGTGCTGTTCACGGCGCTCGGCTCGCTCGCCGGCACGGCGCTCGACATGTCCGACCCGCAGGGTGCCCTGGAGGGGATCGTCCCCACCTGGTTCCGGCCGGCCCTCCTGCTCGCGATCGTGCTGTCCGCCGTCGCCAACAACGCCATGACCGCCTACAGTTCCGGTCTGTCCCTGCAAGCCGTGGGTCTGCGCATCCGCCGCTCCCGCAGCGTCGCCCTGGACGGCGCCCTCGGTGTCGCGCTCACCCTCTACGCCCTGCTGGTGTCGAACTTCCTCGACACCGTCAGCAGCATGCTCCAGCTGATGGTCGTCCTCATGGGTCCCAACATGGCCATCTACGTCACCGACGTGCTGTGGCGCCGCAACCGCTACGACGGACACGAGCTGAGCGACGAGAGCCGCGGCGGCCCGTTCTGGTACGCCGCAGGCGTCAACCCGGCCGGGGCCACCGCCCTGGTCACGGGCGCCGCCGCGGCCGCCCTCTGCGTCGACACGCCGCTCTACGTCGGCCCCGTCGCCCGCGCCCTGGACGGCACCGACCTCTCGCTGCCCGTCGGCGTGATCCTCGCCGCCGCGATCTACCTCCTGCTCATGCGCGGCCGCCGGGACGGCGCCGCCCGCGCCTGAGCCACCGGGTGCCCGTCCCGGCCGGAAACGGGTGAGCGGCCCGGAGCCTGCCTTGGGGTGCAGGCTCCGGGCCGCTCACTGGGAGGGCGCCGGCGGTCCCGGGGGGAGGGTGCCGGCGGTCCCAGGGGGTGTCTCGTCGATCAGGGCCGAGACACCCCCAGGGGAGAGGGGAGGCGGTCCCGGGGGAGCGGGCCGCTGGTCAGCAGGGACCGAGGTCCTGCCAGACGCCCCACTCACCGGTGGTGCCGGGCTCCTCGCCCTGCGTCCACCACTTGGCCTTCCAGGTGTGGGTCTTGTAGGAGACCGTCTGGCCGCCGGTGTAGACCTTGGTCTTGTCCCAGGGGGCCGCGGTGCACTGGTTGCCGCTGCCGCCGGTGACGGTCAGCGCGTACGTCGCCGAGTGGCTGCCGGAGGGGCTGGAGCCGTTGACGGTGACGGTGTACGTGCCGTTGAGGGCGGCCGAGGTCGTGGAGAGGGTGAGCGTGGAGGAGCCGCCCGCGGTGACGGAGGTGGGGCTGAGGGAGGCGGTGACGCCCGCCGGAAGTCCGCTGACGCTGAGGTTGACCGTCTGGGCGCTGCCCTGCGTCACGGCCGTCTTCACCGTGGCGGTGGTGGACTGACCGGCCGTCACCGAGCCGGAGGCCGGGCTGAGCGCGACCGAGAAGTCGTTGGACGGGGTGGTGCTGCCGCCGGTGAACGGCTCGAAGATGTGCGAGAAGTCCCAGGTGTTCTGCTGGATGCCGGAGCAGTTGTCGGCGGCCGAACCGCCGGCGCAGCTTCCGTTGTCCCGCTGGAGCGCCCAGAAGGAGAGGGTGTTGATGCCCTTGGAGACCGCCCAGTCGTAGACGGTGTGGGCGTTGGCCAGGCTGAAGGTCTCGGCCGGCCCGAAGTCGTCGACGCCCGGCATCTCGATGATGCCGACCATGCCCCACAGCTGCGCGGGAGTCTTGCTCGGGTAGAGCGAGGCGAGCGTGTTGTACAGACCCTGGGCGGCGGTCTGGGTGTCCTTCGCCATGTCGTGGGGCTGGTTGTCGTAGTAGTCGAACGTCATGATGTTCACGACGTCGACCCGGGTGCCGTTGCTCACGGCGTTGCGCAGCAGCGCCTTGCCGTTGTCCGCGAGGCCGCTGGTGGTGGTCGGCAGGGTGTAGGAGATCTCGAGCTTGCGGCCGTTGGCCGCCGCCCAGTCCTCGACCATCTTGATGGCCTTGTTGCGGCGGTCGATCCCGGCGGTCTTGTCCAGCGAGTCGACCTCGATGTCCATGTCGAGCCGCGAGATGTCGTAGGTGGTGATGACCTTCTCGTACGCGGCGGCGATCTGCGAGACGTCGGTGCAGCTGTCGGCGATCTCGGTGCCGGTGGTGTCCGCCGTGTAGCCGCCGAACGACGGGATGACGTCGCCACCGTTGGCCTGGATGGTCTTGATGTCGCTGCCGAAGGTCGAGGCGGCGATCGGCATGCTCGTGTCGCCGTTCCAGTAGGGCGTGCACGAGCCCGCGGAGGCCGTCTGGAGGAACGCCATCGTCAGGTGCTTGGCACCGGACTGGGCGGACAGGGCGGCGGGGCTCTCGCCGGTCCAGGCCTCGAAGTAGGGAGCGAAGACATGGCTCGGCAGCGGTGTCGCCGCCTGAGCCGTGCCGGTGCTCGTCAGCGCGAGGCCCACCGAGGCCGCGGCCGTGGCGGCCGCGGTCAGGGCCACGCGGAAGGAACGCATGAGTCTCATGTCAGTCCCGGTGTGAGGAGGGGGGTTTCGCCAATTCCCGTACGGAGGGGAGTGGTTGGTGCCTATGGGATATCGCCCGCTCACCGGGTGGGTCAATGGTCTGGACCAAAAAGGGACTAGACCAATTTCCCGACCCCGGGCCTCCTCCGCCTGAACAGAGCCCGCGAGGCCGGACTGGACCACCTGCGTCAAGAAATGGTTCGGCGCCGCTCGCGCCGGCGGCTCAGCGCTGCCGCAGGTGGTCGGCGCCCAGCGCCCGCAGCCGGTCGTGGACGCCGTCGTAGGCGCGGGCGCGGCCGAGGACGCGCTTGGGCAGCTTCGCGACCATCGTGTACTGGGTGTCGCAGACGTTCGCCGCCGGCGCCAGCCCGGCCTGACTGACCAACTGGTAGGCGTCCAGCTGGTCCAGCCCGAGCAGCTCCGCCGTCCACCGCACCAGGTCGTGCTGGCTGATCCGGAAAGCGTCCTCGAGCGGCCGGGCGTGGCCCGTGCTCAGCAGGAAGTCGTCGTTCTCCAGCCGCGGTACGGCGGGTGCGCCGCCCTTGACGAGGTCGACGGCCACCACCGTGTGCATGGCGGTCTCCACCGCCGTCCCGCACACCTCGCCCTCGCCCTGCCGGGCGTGGCCGTCGCCGATGGCGAGCATGGCGCCCTCCACGTTCACCCCGAAGTAGACGGTGGTACCGGCGCGCAGCTCGGGTGTGTCCATGTTGCCGCCGTGGACGCCGGGGGAGATGGACATCAGCCGCTCGCCCGCGGCGGGGGCGACACCGACCGTGCCGTGCATCGGGTCCAGCGGCAGGTCCACCGCGAAGTCGCCGTGGGTCGCCTCGAAGCGGCAGGTGCCGGCCTTGGCGTCGATGGCGTAGACCCAGACCCGTTCCTCCAGCGCGGGATGCAGCATGGCCGTGGTGTGGGTGGCCGTCAACGCGCCGAAGTGCGGGAAGGTGCTGGACACACCCCAGTCGCGGGCCGGTGCGATGTCCACGAAGTGCACCGCCAGCGTGTCCCCGGGTTCGGCTCCGGCGACGGCGATGGGCCCGGTGACCGGGTTCAGGTACGGGAACGTGCACACACTGCTGGGCAGATCGCCCGCCCCGCGCACCCGGCCGCCGAAGCAGTCCTCGGTGGTCAGTTCCACGATGCTGCCGGGCTCCACGGTCACCACGGGCGACCCGCCGCCGAACGAGTAGGCGTACCGCTGCGGGTCGTCGGGGACGGTGATCACCTGGGCGGGCGTGTTCATGCGGATGGTTCCTCCTGTCGAGCGGGAAATGGCGAATGCCGAATACGGCGCCGATCCGGGCGCGCGGGCTATCCGTTGCGGGGCGGCGCCGCCACCGGCTCGTCCGTGCTCTGCACGGCCGACAGCTCCGGGCGCCGGCCGGTCAGCAGCAGCCCGGCCAGCACCACGACGCCGATGCCCAGCCAGACGAAGCCCAGCCGCTGCGCGGCGATGTCGGCGTTCACCACCACGTACGCCAGGATGGCGAAGCCGATGGCGGGGGCGATCAGGTGCCGCCAGTAGTCGCGGCTGCGCCGGCGGATCAGATAGTGCACGACCACGGACACGTGCAGCACCAGGAAGGTCGTCAGGGCACCGAAGTTGACCAGACTGCTGAGCAACGTCACCCCGTCGTCGCGGGAGTTCATGTAGAGGCCGAGGCCCAGGGAGACCGCCGCCGTGAGCAGGGTCGCGTTGACCGGTACCCGGTGGCGCGGATGAACCCTGGCGAGGAACGAGGGCAGTTGCCGGTCCCGGGCCATCGCGTACAGCAACCGGGAGGTGGCGGCCTGGGCCACCAGCGAGTTGGCGAAGCCCCACGCCACGGCGGTGGCCGCCGCGGTCAGGGTGGCCAGCCACTCGCCGGAGGCCGCACGGGCCGCGTCGTAGAAGGCCGTGCCGTCCGGGTCGCCCTGGCTGATGAGCGTGCCGGGATCGGGCACCAGCAGGGAGGCCAGCCATGTCTGGACCACGAACAGCGCACCCGCCAGCACCAGCGCGGCCACCATCGACCGGCCGATGGCACGCGCGGAGTCCTTGTTCTCCTCGGCCAGCGTCGAGATGCCGTCGAAGCCCAGGAAGCTGAGCACCGCGATGGAGACCGCGCCGAAGACCAGCGACCAGGAGAAGGTGTCGCCGTTGTAGACGGCGGTGAAGTCGAAACCGCGGCCCTTGCCCTGGGCCAGCGCCACCACGCCCACCACCACGAAGACGGCCAGCACCAGCAGTTCGGCGAGCAGCATCACCTTGTTGACCCGCGCGGTCATCTGGATGCCGGTGTAGTTGACCGCCGTGTTGAGCACCACGAAGCCCACCAGCCACAGCCACACGGGGACCGACGGCACCAGCGAGTTCATGGCGATCCCGGCGATCAGATACAGCAGCCCGGGCACCAGCACGTAGTCGAGCAGGATCATCCAGCCGGCCAGGAAGCCGACCGGGGCGGCGATCCCGCGACCGGCGTAGGCGTAGACCGAGCCGGACATCGGGAACGCCCGCGCCATCTGCGCGTAACTGAGCGCCGTGAACATCATCGCCACCATGCCGACCGCGTAGGTCAGCGCGACCATGCCGCCCGAGCCCTCGAAGACGCTGCCGAAGATCCCGAAGGGCGCGATCGGCACCATGAAGACCAGCCCGTAGACCAGCAGGTCCCGGAAGCTCAGCGAGCGGTGGAGTTCCTGGCGGTAGCCGTAGCTCTGGAGTGAGCCGGGAGCCGGTTGTTCGGTCATCGCGTTCTCCTCGCTGCTGGGTGCCCGCGCCGCGGGGGAGAGCGTACGGCCGGTTATTTCCAGATGGAAGTATTAGGCGCGAGGGAGGAAGCGTCCGGTGCGGGGGCGGGAGCGTCCCGCGCGGGGGAGCGGAAGGGGAACGGGAACGACTGGACGACCCGCAGCTCCGCGCCCTCCGCGCGGGCCAGGTGCATCCGGGGGTGCGAGGGTCCGAGCGGCGCCGACCGCCACGCCCGCCGGGCCGCCGCGTCCGTCCCGTGCAGCAGCCGGCGTACCGTCAGGGGCAGCCGGTCGTCGGGCAGCAGGGATCCGCGCGCGGCCAGCGCCGCGACCAGGTGGACGCCGTCGTACAGGCCGCGCGCGTAGGCGTCCAGCACCGGCGCCGAAGGACCGAACAGCGCGCGGTGCCGCTCGGTCAGCGCCAGTGCCCGGTCCTCGGTCAGCGAGGCGAAGGAGTCCATGCAGGAGTACAGGCCGCCGGTGTCGTCGCCGCCGAGGGCCAGCAGCCCGTTCTCCTCCAGCGCCCCGGACAGCCGTATCAGCCGGCGGTCGAGGCCGCTGTGCCTCAGCCCCCGGTTGAAGCGCACCAGGTCCCGGCCGATCAGGCTCACCAGCACCGCGTCCACCCGGTGCCGGCGCAGCCCCTCGACCAGCCGCTGCAACGCCGGACCCACCCCGCCCAGCGGCACCCAGCTCTCCAGCACCACCTCGGCGTGCGTCCGCCCGATCGCCCGCCGGGCCGCCCCGTGCACGGCCCTCGGCCAGATGTAGTCGTTGCCCACCAGAGCCCAGCGGCGCACTCGGTGACAGCGCGTCAGCCATGCGAGAGATCCGGCGAGTTGCGGTCCGGGGTCCACGCCGGTGCACACCACGCCCGGCAGCCGGCCGCCGCCCTCGTGCGGCGGGGTGAAGACATACGGCACCCGGCCGGACACCACCGGCTCGACGGCCCGGTGGACATCGCTGGCGTGGAACCCGGCCACGGCCTCCACCACCCCGGCCCCGACCAGGCCCGCGACCTCCGCCGCCACCGCACGCGGCGCACGGCCGCCGTCCACCAGCACCAACTCGAGCCGGCGTTCGGCGGACCGGACCGGCCCCGGCCGGGCGGCACCGGCCGCACCCGCGACCGTCCGCCCCCACCCCTCGCTCCCGGACCCCTCGATCCCGCCCCCGGCATTGACCTCGTGCGCCGCCAGCAGGGCGGCGTCCAGCGCGGACGGCCCGATCATCCCCAGTGCCCCGGACTGCGGCACCACCAGACACAGCCGGAACGCCGCCGGATCCCGGGGCCCGTGCAGCGCGTCGAGCGGCTCCAGCAGCCGCGACTGGAGGTCCACGCCGAAGTCCCCGCCGAAATCCACGCCGCGAGTATGCTCCAGGAGCGCGGGCGACGGAGGAGGTGAGTACGCATGGAACGCGTACGGCCGCACCCGGCCGGGCACGCCCCGGCACCGTCCGCCGCGGCGGGCGGCGACCGGCGGCCCCCCGAACCCCTGCTCGTCGAGGTGATCACCCTCGCCCAGCGCCGGCTGGCGCAGGGCCTGGCCGCCGTGCTCGGCGAGGAGCACTGCACGGTCGACCAGTGGCGGGTCATGCGCGCCCTCGCCGCCGACGGCCGCGCGATGGGCGAGCTGTCCCAGGCGCTGCTCGTCCCGCAGGCCTCCCTCACCCGCCTCGTGGACGCGCTCGCCGACGACGGCTGGGTCTACCGCAGCCAGTCCGACACCGACCGGCGCCGCATCCGCGTCCACCTGTCCCGGCGCGGCCGGACCCGGCTGGCCCGGCTCGACGCGCTCGCCGCCGCCCACGAGTCGGCCCTGCGCGCCGCCGTCGGCACCGGCGCCCTCGGCACGGACGACCTCGGCCCGCTGGTCACCCACCTCGCGGCCGGCCGCGAGAGCCGCTGAGTCCAAGGCGTCGGCCGAGCCCGGCAAGCGGCCGGGTCCCGGTAATCGGTCTGCCGTACGACCCCTGATTCCGGACTGCCGTACGACCCCTCATACCAGAGCGGGATGATCCCCGGGCGATTTTGTCAACTGCCCACCGCACATGATGCGCGGGTGACTACGGTGAGTGGCCGTCGGGAGACGCAGTGCCGCTCTCCGCGCACCGGCCGACCGGCACAGCGATGGCGCATGCCCGCTCGCGCCCCACGTGCGAGCACACAGGCCCGACGGACCAGTACGAGGATCAGATGTCTCACCTCCGTGCACCGGCCGCCCGCGCAGACCGCCGTGAGGGCGGACGGCACGGGCGGCCGGTCGCCCGCACCGTCCCCTCGCTGCCCGAGACCCACATACGGCCCCAACTGCTCCGCCTCGCGGTGCTGCCGCCGACCGCGGTCGCCCTCGGGGCGGGCGCCGCCGTGCTCTTCACCGTGCGCTCCACCGGCGCCCGCCCCGGCCTGGCCCTGTGGGCAGTGCTCGCCGGGGCGTCGGCGGTGGCGCTCGCGGGCATCGTCACCGCCGCCGTCGCCGCCGGGCGAGCCGCCCGGTCCGTGAACGAGCGGATCGACGCGCTGCGCCGCGGCACGGCACGGCGCGAGGGCGACCTGCGCGCCCTCGTCGACGCGCTGCGCCACGGCGAGAGCCCGCCCGAGCGCAAGCCGCGCGGCGGACCGCCGGACGACGCCGACGAGTTCGAACTGCTGGCCGCCGACCTGGCCCGCGCCCACGACGGGGCCGTCGCCGCCGTCGTCCAGGCCAGCAGGCTCTCCAGCCAGGCGGGCAGCGAGCAGAAGCTCGAGGTCTTCGTCAACCTCGCACGGCGCCTTCAGTCACTGGTGCACCGCGAGATCTCCATCCTCGACGAGCTGGAGAACCAGATCGAGGACCCCGACCTGCTCAAGGGCCTCTTCCACGTCGACCACCTCGCCACCCGGATCCGCCGCCACGCCGAGAACCTCGCCGTCCTCGGCGGCGCCGTCTCCCGCCGCCAGTGGAGCCGCCCCGTCTCCATGACCGAGGTGCTCCGCTCCGCCATCGCCGAGGTCGAGCAGTACTCCAGGGTCAAGCTCGTCCCGCCCGTCGACGGACGGCTGCGCGGCCACGCCGTCGCCGACGTCATCCACCTGCTCGCCGAACTCGTCGAGAACGCCACGGTGTTCTCCGCCCCGCAGACCCAGGTCCTGCTGCGCGCGGGCCTCGTCACCTCCGGACTCGCCGTGGAGGTCGAGGACCGGGGCCTCGGCATGCCGGTCGGCGAACAGGTCAGGATGAACTCCCTGCTGGCCGACCCCGACCAGGTCAACGTCGCCAGTCTGCTCGCGGACGGCCGGATCGGCCTGTTCGTGGTCTCCCAGCTCGCCAAGCGGCACGGCATCACCGTCCGGTTGCAGACCAACATCTACGGCGGCGTACAGGCCGTCCTGGTCATCCCGCAGGCACTGCTGGGGGCCGGACCGGGGACGGCCACCGACGCTCCCGCGGACGTCCGGCGACCGCAGCCACCGCAGCCACCGCAGCCCGCGACGGGCGACGGTCCACGCCGGACCCCGTCGGCAGGACCGCCGTACGCGGCCGGCCCGGGCTACGCCCCGACGGTCGTCGGGGACCCGGTCACCGGCCCCGCCGGCACGACCGGTCCCGGCGCGCCCGCGACGAGCGGCGGAGGGGACGGCGGCGACGGCGGCGACAGCCGCACCGGTGACCGGGGTCGACAGGACGGCGGCGGGCGCGACGGCCGTGCCGACAGGCACTCGGCGCCTCCGTCCGGGTCGGGATCGGGGCGGGGTGCTGTCGGCGGGGGCGTGCACGTGCCGGCCGCCGTGGACGGCGGGGGCGTGCACGTGCCGGCCGCCGTGGACGGCGTGGGCGTGCACGTGCCGGCCGCCATGGACGGGGTCCGCGTACCTCCTCCGGCGGGAGCGCCCACCGGTGGTGCGCTTGCCCCGGGCGGCGGGAGCGTCCTCGGCCCGGTCCCGCCACCCGGGGACCACGGGAGGGACGGACCCGCGGCGACCGGCGTGGAGTCCGCCCGCGAGCTTCCGCCGACGGGCCCGCAGGCACCGCCGGCGGCCGGCGCCGGTCCCGCGCCCCTGCCCCGGCGCGGTGCCCGTACAGGGCGGGCGAACCCGGCGGAGGCGGTGCCCGGCATCCGGCCCGAGGACCGCGCCGCCGTCGCCGCGAACGCGGGGGTCGTGCCCACCCCGCGCGACGGCCTGGTGCGCGGCACCATGGGCAAGCCGCAACTGCCGCAGCGCCGTGCGCAGCAGCACATCGTGCCCCAGTTGCGCGGCGGCCCGGCGCCCCGTCAGGACGGCGAGGTCTTCACCGGGCACGACCCCGGTCTGATGGCCGCCTTCCAGCGCGGGATGGGACTCGCCGAGTCCCAGCAACGCCGGGAACCGCGTCCGGCGGACGCGGACGCGGACGCGGGGACGAGGACGGGGACCGGGACGGAGACGCGGGCGGAGACGGACACCATGGCGAACCGCCCGGACGAGGGCCCCGGCTCCTCGACCGCGGCGACCGTGGCCGCGTCCAGGGGCGGCGCGTCCTCCCTGGACGTACCACCTCATGACGCGTCACCGACCTCCGAGGCCCGGCCCGCGCCCATGCCGTCCACGTCCGGGCAGCCCCTGCCACCCGTGTCCGGGCCCCTGCCGTCGACGTCCGACCTCACCGCCCGGCACGACGGGAGCGCGCCGCCCGGATGACCCGCACCAGCACGACCGGAATCACCGGAATCGAGGGCAGGACCGTCCCGCCGTCCCCACGAGCGCGGGAGTCCGTCCCCGCCCGGGCTCTCTCGCCCACCCCCGAATCCGCCCGCACCCCCAAGCCGACCCCCACTCCCACTCCCAGCCCCACTCTCCCTTCCACCCCCACCCCCACCCCCAGCGCTCCCGCAGACATTCGTACCCCAAGGAGTCGATCCACCATGGCGAGCGATGCGCCGACCGGCCAAGTGTCCGACCTCGACTGGCTGATGAGCGGCCTCGTGCAGCGTGTACCGCACACCACCAGCGCGGTCCTGCTGTCCTGCGACGGGCTGGTGAAGTCCGTCCACGGTCTGGACCCCGACAGTGCCGACCACATGGCCGCGCTGGCCTCCGGCCTGTACTCCCTCGGCCGCAGCGCCGGAATCCGCTTCGGCGACGGGGGTGACGTACGGCAGGTCGTCGTCGAACTCGACTCGACCCTGCTGTTCGTCACCACGGCCGGCTCCGGCACCTGTCTCGCCGTGCTGGCCGGCCGCGAGGCCGACGCGGCGGTCCTGGGCTACGAGATGGCGATGCTGGTCAAGAGCGTCCGTCCCTACCTCGTGACCGCGCCCCGCCAGTACACCGTCGAACCCCCGGCGCTGCGGCCTTGAGCGCGGCGGCGGCCGGCGACGGGCCCTGGCTCGACGACGCGGCCGGACGGCTGGTGCGCCCCTTCACGGTCAGCAACGGCCGCACCCGGCCCAGCATCGCACTCGACCTCATGTCGCAGGTGATGGCGACCGGGGTGACGCCGCTGGGGTATCTCGGCCCCGAGCACGGGCAGGCGCTCGAACTGTGCCTCGCCCCCGTCTCGGTGGCCGAGATCGCCGCCCATCTGAGGCTGCCGGCGGCGGTGGCCAAGGTGCTGCTGTCCGACCTCGTCGACTGCGGCGCCCTCACCACGAAACCCCCCGTGACCCACCACCACCCCACTGACCGGGCTCTTCTGGAGGCAGTGCTCGATGGACTACGACGACAGCTCTGACCACGGCGGCGGCCACGGCCGCGGCGGCGGGTACGACGGCGGCGGGCACGACTACGGCGGGCACGGCCACGGCACGCACGGCCACGGCACGCACGACCGGGGCGGCGGCTCCGACCCGTTTCCCACCGCGCTCAAGGTCCTGGTGGCGGGCGGGTTCGGCGTGGGCAAGACGACCTTCGTCGGCGCCGTCAGCGAGATCGCGCCGCTGAGCACCGAGGAACTCCTCACCACGGTCAGCGAGGGCACCGACAATCTCGACGGCATCGAGAACAAGGTCGAGACGACCGTGGCGATGGACTTCGGACGCATCACCCTCGACCCGCGGCACGTGCTCTACCTGTTCGGAACGCCCGGTCAGGAGCGGTTCTGGTTCATGTGGGACGAGCTGTCGGAGGGCGCGCTGGGCGCGGTGATCCTCGCCGACACCCGCCGCCTCCAGGAGTGCTTCGCGGCCGTCGACTTCTTCGAGCAGCGCGGTCTCTCCTTCATCATCGCCGTCAACGAGTTCGACGGCGCCTACCGCTACCACCCCGACGAGGTGCGCTCCGCCCTCGACCTGGACCCGGAGATCCCCGTGGTCCGCTGCGACGCCCGTATCTCCAGCTCGGGCGTGCAGACCCTGCTGACCCTCGTACGGCATCTCCTCGCCCAGGCCCCGCACGGCGCCGGAGCCCGGCCATGAGCTACGACCCGCCGCGCCCGGCCGGTCGCCTGCTGCTCACTCCCGAGGACACCGAGGCCCCCGCCCGCACCCTGCGGTTGCGCAGGCTCGGTCTGGGGGAGCGTCCCGAGCCCGCCCTCGACGCCTTCGCGGACCGGCTCGCCGAGCGCACCCGGGCGCCGTACGCGATGGTCAACTTCCCGCACGAGAACGGCCAGTTCTTCGCCGGTCTGCACCGGCCCGCACGGGACGTCCTGAACGTCGACGCTCCCGCCCCCGCCGCTCATGCCGCCCCCGCCGGCGGCGACTGTCCGGCGGCCCCCGCTGTTCCGGCGGGCGCGACCGCCCCCGCCCTCGCCCCCGTTCCCGCTCCCGCCGACGGCGAGGGCCCGCGGCCCGAAGTGGGCCGCCATCTGGCCCGCGACCACAGTTTCTGCCCCCATGTGGTGGCCCGGCGCAGGGCACTGGTGCTGGAGGACGTCCGTGACTATCCGCGGTTCGCGGGCAACCCGGTGGTCGACGAGTTCGGCATCCGGTCCTACCTCGGCGCCCCGCTCATCGACAGCACAGGGATGGTGCTGGGCACGGTGTGCGTCGTCGACGTCACGCCGCGCCCCTGGGGCCGGGAAGGCCTGGACACCATCAAGTCGGCGGCGGCCGAACTCACCCGGCGGCTGGAGGAGGGGGAGCCGGACGGCTTCCGTGTGTGACGGGCGGGGGTGGTCGCCTCGGCTGCCGGGCGACACGGCACGGGTGGCTGCTTGCCGGGGGGCTCGGGAGGGCGGGGTGGGCTCGGGAGGGCGGTGTGAAGGAAAGCTGTGGCCGCGTTTAAGAAATCCTCGATGGACCGGCGCGCCGTCGTACGGCAGATTGCTGTGCGATCCCACCCCCCTCCCCGGACGCGGGACCCTCCGGCATGCCCGGATCCCGCCCGGGGCGCCAACCACAGGAGCCGTAGCGTTGAAGGCGCTGGTCAAGCAGAAGGCGGAGCCAGGACTGTGGCTCGCGGACGTTCCCGAGCCCGCCATCGGCCCCGGTGACGTACTGATCAAGGTGCTGCGCACCGGTGTCTGCGGCACCGACCTGCACATCCGGGCCTGGGACGGCTGGGCGCAGCAGGCGATCAGCACGCCGCTCGTGGTCGGTCACGAGTTCGTCGGCGAGGTCGTCGAGACCGGGCGCGACGTCGCGGACATCAAGGTCGGCGACCGGGTCAGCGGCGAGGGCCACCTGGTGTGCGGCAAGTGCCGCAACTGCCTGGCCGGGCGCCGCCATCTGTGCCGGGCCACCGTCGGTCTGGGCGTGGGCCGCGACGGCGCCTTCGCCGAGTACGTCGCCCTGCCCGCGTCCAACGTCTGGGTGCACCGCGTCCCCGTGGACCTCGACATCGCCGCCATCTTCGACCCGTTCGGCAACGCGGTGCACACCGCGCTGTCCTTCCCCCTGGTCGGCGAGGACGTGCTGATCACCGGTGCCGGACCGATCGGCCTGATGGCCGCCGCCGTGGCCCGCCACGCGGGCGCCCGCAACGTCGTGATCACGGATGTGAGCGAGGAGCGCCTGGAACTGGCCCGCAAGGTCGGCGTGAGCCTCGCGCTCAATGTCGCCGAGTCGACGATCGCCGAGGGGCAGCGCTCGCTCGGCCTGCGCGAGGGTTTCGACATCGGCCTGGAGATGTCCGGCCGTCCCGAGGCGATGCGCGACATGATCGCCAACATGACGCACGGCGGCCGGATCGCCATGCTCGGCCTGCCCGCCGAGGAGTTCCCGGTCGACTGGGCCCGGATCGTCACCTCGATGATCACCATCAAGGGCATCTACGGCCGCGAGATGTTCGAGACCTGGTACGCGATGTCCGTGCTCCTGGAGGGCGGTCTCGACCTCGCCCCGGTGATCACCGGCCGGTACGGCTACCGCGACTTCGAGGCGGCCTTCGCCGACGCGGCGAGCGGCAAGGGCGGGAAGGTCATCCTCGACTGGAGCGCCTGACCGCGTAGGCCCCCTCATCCGCCAGCACCTTCAAGGAGCCCTTCCATGTTCGACTCCGTGCGGAACGACCTCCGCGCCACCCTCGACGAGATCCGTGCCGCCGGTCTGCACAAGCCCGAGCGGGTCATCGGCACCCCGCAGTCCGCGACCGTCAACGTCACCGCGGGCGGCCGCCCCGGCGAGGTCCTCAACTTCTGCGCCAACAACTACCTGGGCCTGGCCGACCACCCCGAGGTGATCGCCGCCGCCCACGAGGCCCTGGACCGCTGGGGCTACGGCATGGCCTCCGTGCGCTTCATCTGCGGCACGCAGGAGGTGCACAAGGAGCTGGAGGCCCGGCTGTCGGCCTTCCTCGGCCAGGAGGACACGATCCTGTACTCCTCCTGCTTCGACGCCAACGGCGGTGTGTTCGAGACGGTGCTCGGCCCCGAGGACGCGGTCATCTCCGACGCCCTCAACCACGCCTCCATCATCGACGGCATCCGCCTGTCCAAGGCCCGCCGCTTCCGCTACGCCAACCGCGACATGGCGGACCTGGAACGGCAGCTCAAGGAGGCGAACGAGGGCGGCGCCCGCCGCAAGCTCATCGTCACCGACGGCGTCTTCTCCATGGACGGCTACGTCGCCCCGCTGCGTGAGATCTGCGACCTCGCCGACCGCTACGACGCCATGGTCATGGTCGACGACTCGCACGCCGTCGGCTTCGTCGGCCCCGGCGGCCGCGGCACCCCCGAGCTGCACGGCGTGATGGACCGCGTCGACATCATCACCGGCACCCTGGGCAAGGCCCTCGGCGGCGCCTCCGGCGGCTACGTCGCCGCCCGGGCCGAGATCGTCGCCCTGCTGCGCCAGCGCTCCCGCCCGTACCTGTTCTCCAACACCCTCGCCCCGGTGATCGCGGCGGCCTCCCTGAAGGTGCTGGACCTGCTGGAGTCGGCCGACGACCTGCGCGTCCGGCTGGCCGAGAACACCGCGCTGTTCCGCTCCCGGATGACCGAGGCGGGCTTCGACATCCTCCCCGGCGACCACGCCATCGCACCCGTGATGATCGGCGACGCGGCGAAGGCCGGACGGATGGCCGAGCTGCTGCTGGAGCGAGGCGTGTACGTGATCGGCTTCTCCTACCCGGTGGTCCCCCAGGGCCAGGCCCGCATCCGCGTCCAGCTGTCCGCCGCGCACTCCACCGCGGATGTCGACCGCGCGGTCGACGCCTTCGTCGCGGCCCGCGCGGAACTGGAGGGCTGAAGGGCGTACGGCTGACCGGGCCGCGTCCCGGACGGCCGGCGGTCTTGCGATAATCGATCTCATGATCGAAGCGCGGCGGTTGCACATCCTCCGTGCGGTGGCCGACCACCGTACGGTGACGGCGGCTGCCGCCGCGCTGTACCTGACGCCCTCGGCCGTCTCGCAGCAGTTGACGGCGCTGGAGCAGGAGACCGGGCACCGGCTGGTGGAGCGCGGCGCGAAGGGCGTACGGCTCACCCCGGCCGGCGAGATCCTGCTCAGCCACACCAACGCCGTCCTCGCGCAGCTGGAGCGGGCGGAGGCCGAGCTGGCGGCCTATGGTTCGGGCGCGGCCGGCACGGTCACCGTCGCCTCCTTCGCCACCGGCATCGCCGAGGTGGTGGCACCCGCGGTGGCCCGCCTGGCCGAGGCCGCGCCCGGCATCCGCATCCGCGTCCGGGACGCCGAGGGCGACGCCAGCCTGCCGATGGTGCTGGACCGGCAGGTCGACGTGGCGGTCGCCGTGGAGTACCGGGGCGCCCCGCCCGCGGACGACCCCCGCCTCACCCACGTCCCGCTCTACGCCGAGCCCTTCGACGCGGTCGTCCCGGTCACCCACCGCGTGGCCGACGCGGCCGAGGTGCCGCTGGCCGAGCTGGCCAAGGACCCGTGGATCAGCCCCTACCCGGGCAACCCGTGCCATGACGTGGTCGTTCTGGCCTGCGAGAACGCCGGGTTCCAGCCGCGTATCGACCACTCCTCCGACGACTTCCGCGCGGTCGTGGCCCTCGCCGCGGCCGACGCGGGCGTGGCGCTCGTCCCGCGCTCCGCGCTGCGCGGCATGGACCTGGCGGGCGCGGTCGTCCGGCCCGTCGACGGGGTCGCGCCCACGCGCCGGGTCTTCGCGGCCGTGCGCCGGGGCGCGGAGGAGCACCCGCTGATCCGTCCGGTGCTGGACGCGCTGGGCGAGGCCGCCCGGGCGTGAGGATTCCGTAACCCGGCCGTCTCATGTCCGGGATACTGTCCCGGATATGAGACGAACCGAGAAGAGTCCGCCGGACCCGGTGGGACCGCCCGACCGGATGCGCCCGCAGGACCCGGACCCGGTGGACGCCCGTCTCGGCGCCCGGCTGGTCCAGCTGAGAACCGAGCGAGGCTGGTCGCTGGGAGAGCTGGCGGAGCGCAGTGGAGTGAGCCGGTCCACCCTGTCGCGGGCGGAACGCGCCGAGACCAGCCCCACCGCCGCGCTGCTGAACCGGCTGTGCCACGTCTACGGGCGGACCATGTCCCAGCTGCTCAGCGAGGTCGAGGCGGAGCCCGCCCCGCTGGTACGGGCCGCCGACCAGCCGGTGTGGGAGGACCGGGACTCCGGCTTCGTACGGCGCTCGGTGTCGCCGCCGCACACCGGGCTGCGCGGCGAACTCGTCGAGGGCCGGCTCGCCGCCGGCGCCGACATCGCCTACGACCGCCCGCCCGTCGCCGGTCTGGAGCAGCACATCTGGGTGCTCGACGGGGCCCTGGAGGTGACCGAGCGGGACACCGCGCACCGGCTTCGGGCCGGTGACTGCCTGCGGATGCGGGTGTGGGGGCCGACGCGGTTCCGGTGCGCGGACGACACCGGTGCGCGCTATCTGCTGGCGGTGGTGCGGCCGTGACCGTGCGACACCCGGCCCCGGAACCCCTGGCCGCGGCCCGACTGGACGACCTGGCCGAGGAGTTGGCCGCGCTGCTGGTCGACACGGTGGACGGCGGCGCCTCCGTCGGCTTCCTCGCGCCCCTGGAACCGGCAGAGGCCGCGCGGTGGTGGCGGGAGCGCGCGCGGGCCGTGGCCGCCGGACGGCTCACGGTGTGGGTGGCGTACGACGCCGGCGGCCCGGCCGGCACCGTGAGCCTCGCCCTCCCGGACAAGCCCAACAGCCGTCACCGCGCCGAGGTCGTCAAGCTGATGGTGCACCGGCGTGCCCGCGGCCGCGGTCTGGGCCGCGCCCTCCTGGCCACCGCCGAGGCGGCGGCATCCGCGGCCGGGATCACGCTGCTCCACCTGGACACCGAGACCGACAGCCCCGCCGAGGCCCTGTACCGCTCCGCCGGCTGGACCCGTGCCGGGACGATCCCCGACTACGCGGCGAGTCCCGACGGCGTGCTGCGGCCGACGACCCTGTACTACAAGCACGTGGGGACGGCCGCCGGCGGCGGGTGATTGTCAGTGGCGGCGGCTACGGTGCATGCCATGCCGGATGCCGAAGACGTACGCCGTATCGCCCTGTCCCTGCCGGACACGACGGAGAAGACCGCCTGGAGCATGCCCACGTTCCGGGTCGCGGGGAAGATGTTCGCCACCCTGCCGGAGGACGAGACCTCCATCGCCGTGCGCTGTCCCAAGGAGGAGCGCGACGAACTGGTCCTGGCCGAGCCGGAGAAGTTCTGGATCGCGGGCCACGAGTCCCAGTTCGCCTGGGTCCGCGCCCGTCTCGCCGCCCTGGACGACGAGGCGGAGCTGCGGGACATCCTCGCCGACTCCTGGCGCCAGGCCGCCCCGCCCCGGCTCCTGGAGGCCTACCCGGAGCTCGGGCCGCCCACCGTCCGCTGAAATCCCCTCGGGCGTTGGCAGTGGGCCATGGCATGATCCCCAGCACGGAGGCAGTCGGCGCGCGGGGGCCTCGGCTGCCACCGCGGGGGAGGAGCCGGGGGCGCGCGGGGCACGGGCAGGGCGGGTTTCCGCCGGGGAGGGGAGCGTCGAGGGGATGACCGGAACTTCATCGCAGTCGTCACCAGGGGAGGCGGCGGCAGCACGGCATGACGGCGTCGCCGGAGCCGGGGCGCCGCCCGCCGCCGGAAGGCGAGCCGGCGCCGGAGCCCGCGCAGGGGCCGGGACGGGGCCCGAGGACGGCGCGCGGGAGCGGCCGGTCTGGTCGCGGGACTTCGCGCTGTTCTTCGTCGCGCGGGCCGTCGCCCGCCTCGGCGACACCATGCTGCCCGTCGCGCTCGCCGCGGGCCTGCTGCAACACGGCTACGGCGCGGGGGCGGTCGGCCTCGCCATGGCCTCGACGGCCGCCGCCTTCGCCGGACTGGTGGTCTTCGGCGGGGTCATCGCCGACCGGTTCAGCACCCGCAAGCTGATGATCGGCGCCGACCTGGTCCGGCTCGTCACCCAGTCCCTGGCCGCCGTCCTCTTCTACTCCGGGCACGTGGTGCTCTGGGAGATCTGCGCGATCGGCCTCGCCAACGGTGTGGCCGGCGCGGTGTTCCAGCCGGGCGTGGCCAGTACGGTGCCCCGGCTCGCCGCCGACATCCAGGGGGCCAACGGCGCCATACGCATCGCCGAGTCCGCCGCCCAGCTCGCCGGCCCCGCCGTCGCCGGCCTCCTCGTCGGCTTCGCCTCGCCCGGCGGGGTGTTCGCGGCCCACGCCGCCACCTACGCGGTCAGCGCCCTGTGCCTGCTGCTGCTCAGGCTGCCCCCGCTCCCCGCGGGCAGCGACCCCGCCGCCGGTCACGGGTCGGGGACGTTCAAGGCCGACCTGGTCGAAGGATGGCGGGAGTTCAGAGCGCGGACCTGGCTGTGGGGCGTCATCGCGGTCTGGTGCCTCTACATGATCGCCGTCTGGGGTCCGACCGTCCCGCTGGTCGCCACGGAAGTGGTCCAGCAGCACGGCCCGCGCTCCTACGGCCTGATCAACTCCGCCCTCGGCGCGGGCACCGTCGTCGGCGGCTTCCTCGCGCTGCGGCTGCGGCCCCGCCGGATGCTGCGCGCCGGAGCGGTGGCCCTCTTCGCCTTCGTCTGGTTCCCGGCGGCCGTCGGGGCCGGCCTGGGGGTGCCCCTCATGGCCGCGGGCGCCGCGGTCGCCGGGGCCGGCATGTCGTTCTGGGGCGTGATGTGGGCGACCAGCGTCCAGACACAGGTCCCGCCGGACGTCCTCAACCGCATCCACGCCTACGACGTGGCCGGCTCCCTGGCCATGATGCCCGTCGGCCAGGCCCTCGCCGGGCCCGCCGCCTCGGCCCTGGGCGCCGGCCACGTGCTGCTGGTGTCCGCCGCGATCAGCCTGGTCGTACCGACCGCGCTGCTCGCGGTCCCCGCGATACGCGACCTGATACGCGCCGACGCGCGGCCTCCCGCCCGTCTCCCGGGTGCGGCGTCCGGACCCGGGCGGACGCGTCCGGAGAGGCCGTAGCCCGACGAACGGAACCGGACGGCACCGGACGGCACCGGACCCCATCGGTCCTCGGGCCCGCCCCGGCGGTTCTCAGGCACCCCCCGACAGCGGCCCGCCGCCGAGGAACGCCGAGATCCGCTCCCGCAGCGACCGGGCGTCGAGCCCGTGCGCGGCGGTGTGCTCCGCCACGGTTCCGTAGCGCCGCAGTTCGGCGCGGCCCACGCCGAGGCCCAGGACGCGGTGCGGGACGTCGGACAGCGCCTCGTTCGCGGCGGCGGTCGACGTGCCCGCCAGATACGGCTCGACGAGGACGACGTCGGCCCCGGCCGTCCGCGTGGCCCGCCGCAGGGCGGCCGCGTCGAAGGGCCGTACGGTCGTCGCGTACAGCACCGTCACATCGAGCCCCTCGGTCGCGTCGAGCACCGCGTCGAGCATCGGCCCCACGGCGACCACGACACCGGAGCGGCCCTCGCGCACGGTGGTGAAGCGCTCCCCGTCGACGGGGCGCGCCTGCGCGTTGGACTGCACGGACAGCCGTACGTAGACCTTGTCGTCGCCCGCGGCGACCGCGTGCCGCAGCAGCGTCTCGGACTCGTCCGGATGGCCGGGCACATGGACGGTCCAGCCGTCCAGGGTGTCCAGCAGTGCCACGTCGCCCGGCGCCATGTGGGTGTAGCCGCCCGCGGGCCAGTCGAAGGACGCGGCGGCGCTCACCAGCACCGCGCCCACGCCCTGGTGCCCGAGATCGAGCTTGACCTGCTCGAAGGGCCGCTCGACGAGGAAGCTCGCGAACGTGTGCACCACCGGCCGCATCCCGGTCAGCGCCAGCCCCGCACCGGCGCCGACCAGGAGCTGTTCACGGATGCCCACATTGATCACCCGGTCGGGATGCCGGCGCCGGGCCTCGGCGAAGCCGTCCTTGCCGATCTCGGCGAGGACGACCGCGACCCGCGGGTCCTCGTCGAGCAGGCGGGAGACGACGGGTGCGAAACGGTCACGCATGGTGTCCATGAGGTGGACCCTTTCCACGGAGAGGGAGGGAAGGAGGAGGGGAGGTCAGGCGTTCTTCGGCTCGACCCGGGCCACCACCACGTGCGGCCGGCCGGGATGCGGTGCGGTGAAGGCGGCGTACAGCGCCTCGTGGTCGCGGCCGTCGACCGTCAGCGCCGACCAGCCCGCCGCCTCGAAGCGGGCCGCGATCCCGCCCGGACGGGCGTGGCTCGCGGAGGCGTTGTCGACGACGACGGTGTGCAACTGCTCGAGTCCCGCCGGCCCGGCGAAGGCGATCGCCTCGTGGTTGCTGCCCTCGTCCAGTTCGGCGTCCCCGGTCAGCACCCACACCCGGGGCCGGTCACGCCCCTGGGCGCGCAGCCCCAGGGCGGTGCCCACGGCGATCGGCAGTCCGTGCCCCAGCGACCCGCTGCCGATCTCGGCGCCCGGCACGAGGACGCGGTCGGGATGGTGCCCGAGCGGGGAGTCGTAGGCGCCGAACCGCGGCAGCCAGTCCACCGGCACGAAGCCCTTCGCGGCGAGGACCGCGTAGTAGGCCATCGGGCCGTGCCCCTTCGACAGCAGGAACCGGTCCCGCTCCGGATCGTCCCGCTGCTCCGGGCGGACCCGCAGCACCCGGTCGTAGAGCACCCAGAGCACGTCGAGCGTGGAGGTGGCGGCCGGTCCGTGCTTCTCGTCGCCCGTCATGAGCCCCATCAGCCGGGGCAGGTCGGCGTACCCGTGGGTGCGCCCGAGTTCTTCGGTGATCGTCATGCGTACGATCGTGCGACCTCAACCAAACTTGAGGTCAAGTGCCGCTGTCGTCCCCGGCGGGCGAAGCCCTCGCCGAGTGCGCCGGCCGAAAGGGGTGCGCGACCATCGGCCCGAGTGCGGTATTGTTTTCCTGCGCGTTCGGCCGGGGGAAACCCCAGGTCAGACGGGCAACGGGACGTGGCGCAGCTTGGTAGCGCACTTGACTGGGGGTCAAGGGGTCGCAGGTTCAAATCCTGTCGTCCCGACGTGTGAAGACGCAGGTCGGAGGCCGTGCCGGAGAAATCCGGCACGGCCTCTTCCGTCATTGCGTCGTCCGTCGGGCATTCCGTCGTCCGCCGGGCGAGTGGCGCCCAGCGCCTCGTGGTCGGCACCGTTGAAGGTGAGGACCGAGCACCGTCCTCTCGTCGCACGAGGATGGGAGAGCGTGGACATCATGACCGACATCGTCGCAGGGGTGGACATTCCCGAGACCGCGGCCGCCGCGGAGGCCACGGATTTCCTCCGGGAAACGGTCGATCCCCTCCTGTTCCATCACTCGAGGCGGGTTTTCCTCTTCGGCTCCCTCCATGCGCGAGCCCTCGGCCTCCGGCCCGATCCGGAGCTGCTCTACATCTCCGCGATGTTCCACGACACGGGCCTTGTGACTCCGTTCTCCGACACGGAGCAGCGCTTCGAACTCGACAGCGCCGATCACGCGCGCAGGTTCCTGCTCGGCCACGGGTTCCCGGAGAGCTCCGCCGACGTGGTCTGGACGGCCATCGCCCTGCACACGACACCGGGTGTCCCCGGCCGGATGGGCCCGGAGACGGCTGCCACGAACTACGGAGTGCTGACCGACGTGGTCGGCTGGGGGCTGGACGGGCTGGACGGCGGCCAGGTGGACGACATCGTCGCCGTCCACCCCCGCGGAGACTTCAAGAAGGAATTCCTTCAGGCGTTCGTCGAGGGGCTCAGGAACCGCCCGGACACCACGTACGGGACCGTCAACGCGGACGTGCTGGAACATTTCGTTCCCGGTTTCCGCCGCACCACCATGGTCGAGCGCATCACCGGCGCACCCTGGCCGACGTAGCCCGCGACCTCGCCCCGCTTCCCGCGGACGTGGACCACACGGTGGCGGCGGCGCCGGTGACCGCAACGGCCGTACCCACCGGGCGGGTGCCGCGACCGCGGCGGATAGTGGTGCCGGAGGACGGGTGCCGCCGGCTGCGCGAGGACGTGGTGCTCCGCGAGCACTTGGCGCACGCGAACCAGGGACACCGACCTGCCCGAGGAGCACCCCATGGGCCCCGACCGCGAGGAGCCGCCGTCGCCCGGCAGGGGCGGAGACCGCGAGGAACTGGAGCAACTCAGAGACCGCGTCGCCGCGTTGGAGGCGGGCCGGGCGGCACGGCCGCCCCACCACCGCTGGAGGTCCTTCTTCTCGGCGCTCCTCATCGTCCTGAGCTGCGTCCTCGCCCCGCTCGCCGCCGTCGCCGCCTGGACGGCGGACGAGGTCGACGACACCGACCGCTACGTCGCCACGGTGGCGCCCCTGGCGTCCGACCCCGCCGTCCAGGCGGCGGCGGCGAACCGGGTCACCGACGCGGTGATGAGCCACATCGATCTGCCGACCCTGCTCGAAGGTGCCGCCCCCGAGGACCGGCCGCTGCTGGAGAAGGCGCTCGGCAAGCTGGGCGGCACCCTGGAGAACGCCGTCCGCAGCTTCGTCCGCGACAAGGCACAGGACGTCATCGCCTCCGACGCCTTCCGGCGGATCTGGATCAACGCCAACCGTCGGATCCACACCGCCCTCGACAAGGCGCTGACCGGCGGCGGGGGCGCTGTGAAGATCAACAACCAGTCGGTGACGGTCGACCTGGCCCCGGTCGTGGAACGGGTCAAGCAGCGTCTCGTCGACGAAGGCATGACGGCCGCCGCGAGGATTCCGCAGGTCCACACGGACTTCACCGTCCTGCGCTCCGACAAGCTCGGCAAGCTGAAGACCTACCTGCGGGTGCTCCGGATCGCCGGGTTCTGGCTGCCGGTGCTGGTGGTGGTGCTCGTCGTCGCGGGTGTGCTGCTGTCCGTGCACCGCCGGCGCGTGCTGGTCGCGGCGGTGCTCGCGGTCGCGGTCGCCATGCTCGTCCTCGGTCTCGCGCTCACCGTCTTCCGGGAGGTGTATCTCAACGCGCTGCCGGACACCGTCTCGCAGCCGGCGGCCGGGGCGGTCTACGACACGCTCACCCGGTATCTGCGCACCTCCGTGCGCAGGGTCGTGGCCCTGGCGGTGGTCATCGCGCTGGCGGCCTGGCTGACCGGGCCGGGCCGGCGGGCCGGGTTCGTGCGGGAGGCATGGCGGTCGGGGCTGGGCGCGGTCCGCGGCGCGGCGGACCACGTCGGTTTCCGTGCGGGCCCGGTCGGGCCCTTCGTCCACCGGTTCCGGACCTGGATCACCTGGATCCTGGTGGCCGCGGCCGTCCTGACGTATCTCCTGTGGAGCTACCCGACGGGCTGGGTCGTCCTCGTCATCGCACTGGTGCTGCTGTGCGCCATGGCCGTCGTGGAGTTCCTCGACGAGCGGGCCCCGCCCGCGCGGCCCGCCTCCTTGGGACGGGGGACCGGACCATCCTCGGGACCGGAGCCCGGAACGCCGCAGGCAGCCGGCTGACCCCGGAACACCGCGGTCCGCCGGTCCTCCGGTTTTCCGGTTCGCCGATCCTCCGGTTCACCGGTTCGCCGGTCCCGCCGGTCCTGCCGGTCCGCCGCCCTCGTCCTCCAGTCCCTCGTCGTCGCGGAGCCTGCGCCACAGACGGGTGCGGTGCAGCACGTAGAGCGCGACGAACAGCACGAGCACCTGAAGTCCGATGGCCAGCAGCCAGAAGACGTCCTTGCTCTCCAGCTCGTCCGTCAGATAGGTGAAGTTCATCCCGAAGAACCCGGTCAGGAACGACAACGGCAGGAAGATCACCGACACCACGGCCAGTCGGTTGATCACCCCGTTCTGCTCACCGGAGACCAGGGAGGAGTAGCTGGCGAACGCCCGCCGAGTGGCCTCCTGGAGCGACTCGACGTCCGTGAGGGCCAGCCTCCCGGCCTGCTGGAACTCCTGGGCGAGCCGCTGGCGCTCCTCGGGGAAACTGCGGCTGAGCATCCTCCGGGTGAGGGTCTCGTCCGTCACCTGGAGGTAGGGCAGGAGGGTGCGGTGCAGCAGTGCGGCCCGCCGGCGCAGCTGAGCCAGCCGGTAGACCTGCTCGGGGCGTCGCCTGTCGAACATCTGGTCCTCCAGGTCCTCCACCCTGAGCAGGGCGTCCACGGCGGCCCGGCGGAAGGTCGCCAGGGCCTCCTGGAGCAGCAGGAACAGCACGGCCACCGTGTCGTGGGGTCTCTCCCGCCCGAGCTGTGCCATGAGGCTGTCCAGCGACGCGACCGGTCCGCGGCGGACCGTGATCAGGTGCCGCTCCGTCACCAGCGCGTGCACATGGGTGACCCGGCCCCCTTCGAGCACCGGCAGGACGACCCCGGCCCGGTCCCCGAGGAACTCGGCCCGCACGGGTTCACCCGCCCTGCCGAACCAGGACAGGTGCTCGGCGGGAAGGCCCAGCCCGCGGGTGACCGGCTGCTCGTCGGGCGCCGCCTCCTCGGGCAGTTGCAGGTCGACCAGGAGGAAGTCGGAGACGGCGAGACGCTCACGCGCATCGGACAGGTCCGTACGAGTGACGACCCCCTCCGGCATCGACACCACCGATACGATCATCGCCCCTCACCGCCGTCACGGACCCGTGAGTCCCACGGTGCGCACGGCGAGCGGCCCGCGCACCCGGGAGGCGCGCAGGCGCCTCACCGGGTGCCTCGAAGGGGTGAGGCGGGCCGGTTGGTGCGGTACCGCTACCGCCGGACGGTGATCCGGTCGGCGGCCGTCGGGGTGTACGGCGCGGACGGCGACGAGTGCGCCGTCAGATAGTCGACCAGCGCGGCCAGGTCGTCCTCGCCGACCACCTGGTCGGTGCCCTTGCCCAGCTCGGTGAAGCCGTCGCCGCCGCCGGCCAGGAAGGAGTTCATGGCGACGCGGTAGGTGGCCGCGGGGTCGATCGGCTCGCCGCCCAGCCGGACGGAGTCCGCCACCACGCGGTCGGCGCCCGACTTGGTCAGGTCGAGGGTGTAGGTGAGGCCGTCGGAGATCTGGAGGATCTTCGGCACCGCGGCGTTGCCGCCGCTGACCTGCTGTTGCAGCACGGTGATGAGCTGGGCGCCGGTGAGCGTCTTGACGTTGACGGTGTTGCTGAACGGCTGCACGGCGAAGCCCTCGCCGTAGGTGACGACCCCGTCGCCCTCGCCGCCGGAGGCGGCACGGACCAGGTCCGCGCGGATGCCGCCGGGGTTCATCAGGGCCAGGTCGACGCCGCTGTCGACGGTCCTGGCGTACTCCAGCTGGGCGTCGGCGATCAGGTCGCCCAGCGGCGACTCGGGGGTGCCCTCGGTGCCGCGCGTGATGTCGGCCGAGATATAGCCGACGGCCTTGTCGGCGACCGGGGCGGCGAGCGTCCTCCAGTGGTCGATGAGCCGGGTCAGGTCCGGGGCCTTGGGCTGGGTGCGGTCGACGACGTGGTTGGCGCCCTTGACCGAGGTGCGGACGATGTCGTGGGTGCGCCAGTCGTACTTCATGTCCAGCTCGGTGAAGAGCCGTCCGTAGGAGGCCGCGCTGGTCACCAGGCGGGGGCGGCCGGCCGGGTCGGGGATCGTGCAGACGTAGGCGTTGTGCGTGTGGGCGGTGACCAGGGTGTCGACCTCGGGCGAGACCTTCTTGGCGATGTCCACGATGGGCCCGCTCAGGCCGGAGCCGTTGCCGCCCGCGTCGCAGTCGTAGTTGTACGCCGACGACACCGGGTAGCCGCCCTCGTGGATGAGCGCGACGATCGCGTGCACGCCCTGCCGCTGGAGGACCTTGGTGTACTTGTTGATCGTCTCGGCCTCGTCGAGGAACTTCAGCCCCTTGACGCCCTCGGCCGAGACGATGTCCGGGGTGCCCTTCAGGGTGACGCCGATGAACCCGACCTTGACGCCCTTGACGTTCTTGACGGAGTACGGCTGGAGCAGCGTACGGCCGGTCTTCTCGTCGATCACGTTGGCCGACAGGATCGGGTAGTCGGCGCCCTCGAAGGTGCGGCCGGTCTCGTAGCAGCCGTCGACGGGATGGCAGCCGCCGTTCTGGAGGCGCAGCAGCTCGTCCTTGCCCTCGTCGAACTCGTGGTTGCCGACGCTGGTGACGTCCAGGCCGAGCTTGTTCATGGCCTCGACGGTGGGCTCGTCGTGGAAGAGGCCGGACAGCAGCGGGCTGGCGCCGACGATGTCGCCGGCGGCGACGGTCAGCGAACGGGCGTGACCCTTGCGCGCGGTGCGCAGGCTGCTCGCCAGGTACTCGGCACCGCCGGCGTCCACGGACTTCGTGGTGCCGTCCGGCTCCTGCTCGGTGACCCGGCCGGAGGAACCGGCGGGCGGCTCCAGGTTGCCGTGGAAGTCGTTGAGCGCGAGCAGTTGCAGGTCGGTGGTGTGGCTCGGGTGCCCGCCGGGGCGGGCCTGGGCGGGGCCGGCCTGGGCGGGAGCGGCGGCGCCGAGCGCGCCCAGTGCGGCCAGGGTGGCGGCCGCGGCGACAGCCGTGGTGGCGGCTCTTCGCGGGGTGTGGCGGCGTTGACGTATCGGAGACATGGTCCCCCCTCGGACGTGACCGGATCAAGAAACAGACCAGTGGCCGCAGCCTAGGGTCAACGCGCGTAGTTGTCAGGAGCTTTGCGATGACGGACCGCCGGCCGCACTGTCCTCGGGGCCGGTCCGGACGTAGCCGCGGGAGCGGACCAGATCGTGGGCGAGGCGGGTGAAGGCGCGCGCGGCCGCGCTCTGGTAGCCGCTGCCGCGCCGCAGCAGGGTCACCGTGCGCGCGGGCAGGGGAGGGTCGAGGGGCAGGGGGGTGAGATGGGGGTGGTCGTGGGTGACGGCGTCGGGGAGGACGGTGGCGATCGGCGTGCGCCGGACGATCTCGATGATGGCCTGGATGGAGTTGGCCTCCACCGCGATCCGGGGCCGCACCCGCTGGGCCGCGAGATGTGCGTCGATGTGCGTGCGCGTGGCGAAGTCGCCGCTGAGCAGCGCCAGCTGATAGGTCATCAGTTCCTGCACGGGCAGTGGACGAGGGCGGTCGGCGCCCGGACGGTGGGCGCCGGTGACGAGGCCGAGGGTCTCGGTGAACAGGGTGGTGACGGCGAGACCGGGCAGATGGTCGCCGGCGAAGGCGATGCCGAGGTCGAGTTCGTCGGCGAGCAGCGCCGACTCGATGCGGTCCTGGGTCATCTCCCTGACGTCCAGGGTGACGCCGGGATGACGGCGGTACAACTCGGCGGTCAGTGGCCCGACCAGGTACGCGGTGAACGTGGGTGTCACCGCGAGCCGCAGATGGCCGCGGGAGAGGTCCTGGACGTCCTGCACGGCGCGCTGCGCCGCCGCCAGGTCCCGCAGGGCCCGCCGGGCGTAGCGCGCGTACGTCTCGCCCGCGTCGGTGAGCCGGACGCTGCGGCCGGTGCGGTCCAGCAGCTGCACGCCGACGGTGCGCTCCAGTTGCCTGACCTGCTGGGACAGGGTGGGCTGGGAGATGCGCAGGTCCTCGGCCGCACGGGTGAAGTTGCCGTGCTCGGCCACGGCCAGCAGGTAGCGCAGGTGACGCAGTTCCGGACCCATGCCCACCATCATAGATGGCACCAATGACAGTCATGAGTACTGCGTCTTGGACGCTATAGCACCAGGTCCTGCATGGTGGATCCATCGAGCCGGAAGGCCGGAACCCGTTCGGCCGTAACCCATCGAAGGGAGTGACCCATGCGCGACCTCGCCGAGGGCGTCACGCGTTTCCAGCGGGACGTGCACACCGCCAAGGCGGACCTGTTCGCCCGGCTGGCCGGTCACCACGCACCGCACACGCTGTTCATCGGCTGCTCCGACGCCCGCGTCGTCCCGGAGCTGATCACGGCCAGCGAGCCGGGTGAGCTGTTCGTCGTCCGCACCGCGGGAAACCTCGTCCCGGCCTACGCCCCGGGCACCGACGCGGTGACGGCCGGCATCGAGTACGCCGTCGCCGTCCTGGGGGTGTCCCGCATCGTCGTGTGCGGGCACTCCGCCTGCGGCGCCATGACGGCGCTGGCCGAGTGCCACGACCTGAGCGCCGTGCCGACGCTCGCGCAGTGGCTGCGGCACGCGGACGCCTCCCGCGCCCGTGCGGCCGCTCGCGGGGACGTCGCCTCCCTGATCCGCCAGAACGTGCTCGCCCAGCTGGCCAACCTCGCCACCCACCCCTCGGTGGCCCACGCCCTGGCCGAGGGCGGCCTCACCCTGCACGGCTGGGTCTTCGACATCGCCACCGGAGACGTCGAGGACCTTTCGCCCGCCGGTCCGGTCGCCACGCCCGCGGCCTGACCGCGGCTCCACTGCTCCACCCACCCCCGACCCCTCGACCAGCAAGGAAGACCCCTCATGACGCACGCCCAGTTCGACCCCGCCGCCCGTCAGGCCCTGGCCGCCGCCGCGGTCGACGCCAAGATCCGCAAGGACCTCACCTGGCAGCAGATCGCGGACGCGGCCGGCCTGTCGGTCGCGTTCACCACAGCCGCCCTGCTCGGCCAGCACGCCCTGCCCGAGCGGTCCGCGCGGGCCGTCGGCGAGCTGCTGGACCTGGACGCCGACGCGGTGCGGCTGCTCCAGGCGATCCCGACGCGCGGCTCCATCCCCGGCGGCATCCCGACCGACCCGACCATCTACCGCTTCTACGAGATGCTCCAGGTCTACGGCACCACGCTCAAGGCGCTGGTCCACGAGCAGTTCGGCGACGGCATCATCTCCGCGATCAACTTCCGGCTCGACGTGAAGAAGGTCGCCGACCCCGAGGGCGGCGAGCGCGCGGTGATCACCCTGGACGGCAAGTACCTGCCCACCAAGCCCTTCTGAACCTCCCCTGACCGAAGGACACATTTCATGGACTTCGCGCAACGCACTGTCGACCTCGCCCGGGGCAACGTCACCGAGGGCGGACGCCCGTTCGCGACCGTCATCGTCAAGGACGGCGAGATCCTCGCCGAGAGCCCGAACCGGGTCGCCCAGACCGGCGACCCCACCGCGCACGCCGAGATCCTCGCCATCCGCGAGGCGTGCACGAAGCTGGGCACGGAGCACCTGGTCGGCACCACGATCTACGTGCTCGCCCAGCCCTGCCCGATGTGCCTGGGGGCGCTGTACTACTGCTCGCCCGACGCGGTGGTCTTCCTCACCACCCGGGACGCCTACGCGCCGTACTACGTCGACGACCGCAAGTACTTCGAACTGGACAACTTCTACGACGAGTTCGCCAAGAGCTGGGACGAGCGCCGGCTGCCCATGCGCCACGAGCCCCACGACGGCGCGGTCGAGGTCTACCGGCTGTGGCAGGAACGCAACGGCGGCGAGCGCCGTGTCACCGGCGCCCCCACCGCCTCCTGAAGGAGCTGTCGTGACCCCCACCGAGCCGAGCGCCGCGGAGACGCGGCACCTGGAACGCACCGTGGAACTGGCGCAGGAGGCGCTGCGGGCCGGGGACGAGCCGTTCGGCTCGGTCCTGGTCGGCGCCGACGGTCAGGTCCTGGCGGAGGACCGCAACCGGGTCCGCACCCTCGCCGACAGGACCCGCCACCCGGAGTTCGAACTGGTCCGCTGGGCCACCACCCACCTCACCGCACAGGAGCGGGCGGCGGCCACCGTCTACACCTCCGGGGAACACTGCCCCATGTGCTCGGCCGCCCACGGCTGGGCCGGACTGGGCCGTATCGTCTACGCGCACTCGGCGGCCCAGCTCGGCGAGTGGCTGGCCGAGCTGGGCGTGGAGCCGTCCCCGGTGCGCTGCCTGGCGATCCAGGACGTGGTGCCCGGTCTCCCGGTGCAAGGGCCCGTCCCGGCCCTGGCCGCACGGCTGCGCGACCTGCACCACCGGTTCCACCGGCAGGCGCGCGAGGGCCGCGCCGGGACGTGAGACCGCTCCGAGGCGGGGACGGGGTCATCCGAACGGTTGACCCCGCCTCTGCCGCACCCGGGCGAGAATGACAGTGTTCGCCGAGCTCAGCGGGTGTCCGGGCTCGGCAGATAGCAGCGAGGAGCAGCCCATGCCGTCCAGGAGCCGGACCTCCCCAGGCGGCCCACCGGCCACCGACCACGAGGCATGCGAGGCCCGCGAGGCGCACGAGGTCCGCGAGGCCCGCACCCCGGCGCTCGTCGTCCATCTGGCGTTCTTCCTGCTGCTGGGTTCCTCCCTCGCCCGCTATGTGCAGCGGCACGGGGCCCAGCCCGAGGCACCCGCCGTCCTCGTCCTGGCCGGCGTCCTCGCCGTGCTGTACGTCGTCGGTCGCCGTACGACGGCGGGCGCCGGCCGCACCGCCTCCGGCATGGCCCGGCTCGGCGTGCTGGTCGCGGTCTGGGCCGTGCTGGTCGGCCTGGCGCCCAGCTTCGCCTGGTGCGCGGTGCCCCTCTTCTACACCGCGCTGCGCACCCTCCCGCCGCGCGCCGCCTACGCGCTCGTTGCGTTCTTCACCGCCTTCGTGGTCTTCGCCCAGCTGCGCCTCGCCGACCGTTTCGAGGTGGACGTGGTGGCCGGTCCACCGGTCGTGGCCGTCCTGGCGACCGCGGTCTTCACCCACATGGACCGGCAGGCGACCCGCCAGGCCGCCCTGATCCACGATCTCGTGCGCACCCGCCGCGAACTGGCCGCCACCGAGCGCCGTGAAGGCACTCTCGCCGAGCGCCAGCGCCTCGCCATGGAGATCCACGACACCGTGGCCCAGAGCCTGTCCAGCCAGCGGATGCTGCTCCAGGCCGCCGACCGGCTGTGGGACGGCGATCCGGGACGCGCCCGGGAGCATGTGCGCAGCGCCGCCTCCATTGCCGAGCACAGCCTGGCGGAGGCCCGCCGCTTCGTCCACGACCTCGCGCCCGCCGACCTCGCCGAGGGCGGCGGCCTGGAGGCGGCCCTGCGCGGCCTGGCCTCCCGCGAGACGACGGCCGCACGCACCGTGACCTGCGTCGTCGACGGCGCTTTGGCGCCGGGCGCGCTGCCCGACCGGGTGCGTTCCGCGCTGCTGCGCATCGCCCAGGGCGCCCTCGCCAACGTCCGGGAGCACTCCGGTGCCACCCGGGCCGCGCTCACCCTCACCCACCTCGGCGACCAGGTCCGTCTGGACATCGCCGACAACGGCCGCGGCCTCGACCCGGCCGCACTGCCGGAGCGCGCCGAGGGGGTCCGCGGGCACGGACTGCCCGCGATCCGCGCCCGCGTCGGCCAGCTGGGCGGCACCCTCACGATCGAGTCCGCGCCCGGCGAGGGCACCGTGGTGTCCGCGGCCGTGCCGCTGCACCCCGCCACCGTGGAGGTCCCCACGCCATGAACCGCGCCGCACCGAACGCACACCCGGAATCCGGCCCCGAGCGGCACGGGTCCTCCACCGGGCCCGTCCGGCTCGTGCTGTGCGACGACCACGCCGTGGTCCGCGCCGGACTGCGCGCGCTGCTCGGCAGCGCCGAGGGCGTCGAGGTGGTCGGAGAGGCGGACAGCGGGGCGGAGGCCGTGGCGCTCGCCGCCAAGCTCGTCCCCGACGTCGTCCTCATGGACCTGCAACTCGGCGCCGGGATGGACGGCGTGGAGGCGACCCGGCGGATCACCGCCGACTCCGCCGGCGCGGTGCACGTCCTCGTCCTCACCACCTACGACACCGACGCCGACATCACCCGCGCCATCGAGGCCGGAGCCACCGGCTACCTGCTCAAGGCGGAGCGCCCCGAGGAGCTGTTCACGGCCATCCACAGCGCCGCGGCCGGCCGCACCACGCTGTCCGCGCCCGTCGCCCACCGGGTCATGGCCCGCATGCGCAGCCCGCGCCCCGGCCTCACGGACCGCGAGCGCGACATCCTCGGCCAGCTGGCCCGCGGGCTGACCAACCGCGACATCGCCAAGGCCCTCTTCCTCAGCGAGGCCACGGTCAAGACCCATCTGGGCCGCATCTACGACAAGCTCGGCGTCGACACCCGCGCGGGCGCCGTCGCCGTCGCCAAGGAGCAGCGCCTGCTGCCCTGAGAGCGGGGCCGAGGGCCGAGCACGCGTGACAGAGGGCTCAGTACACGTAACCGACGTGCGCGAGCGCCTGCTTCAGCAGCACCCCGTGCCCACCCGGCATCTCGCTCTGCACCGCCGGGGAGGCCGCCTCCTGCGGGCTGAACCAGACCAGGTCCAGGGCGTCCTGCCGGGGGCGGCAGTCGCCGGTGACCGGCACGATGTAGGCGAGCGACACGGCGTGCTGGCGCGGGTCGTGGTAGGGCGTGATACCGGCCGTCGGGAAGTACTCGGCGACGGTGAACGGCTGGAGGGAGGCGGGTACACGGGGCAGCGCCACCGGCCCGAGGTCCTTCTCCAGGTGGCGCAGCAGGGCGTCGCGGACCCGCTCGTGGTGGAGCACCCGGCCGGAGACCAGGGTCCGGCTGACCGTTCCGTCCGGGCCGATGCGCAGCAGCAGGCCGATGCTGGTCACTTCGCCGCTGTCGTCGACGCGCACGGGAACCGCCTCGACGTACAGGATCGGCATACGGGCGCGCGCCGACTCCAGTTCGTCGCTGGTCAGCCAACCGGGCGTGGTTTCGGTCATGTCAGACATTGCTTGATCATACTTTCCGGGTGGGGCGCCCGCTGGGGTCGCGGGCCGGTTCGGACACGGGCGGGCCGTAGAGTCGGCGGGCGTTGTCGCGGCCCGTCCAGGCAGCGATCCGCAGGGCGTCGGGCAGGCTCAACTCGTCGGCGTCCACGCGGCTCTGCAGCAGAGCGGCGAGGCCCTGCCGGAAGGACAGGGCACCCAGGTGGTGGAACTCGGCCACCCCGTAGGCGTCGGAGCTGTACAGCAGCTTGCGGAACGGGGTGATCTCCAGCGCCTCCTCCAGCACCGCGCGGGAGCGTGCCGGGCCGGTGTAGTGCAGCGCCAGACCGACGTCCAGGTACACCTGCTCGAAGACCGCGGCGAGATAGGCGGCCTGGCGCTGGTAGGGCCAGCAGTGCAGCAGCAGGACGGGGATCGTGCCGGCGGTCAGGTGCAGCCAGTCGGTGAGCAGCGCGGGGTCGGCGCGGTGCAGCCGTACGTCCGCGTCGCCGAAACCGGTGTGCAGTTGCAGGGGCAGGCCCAGGTCGACGGCCGTCCACAGCAGGTGCCGGGTCAGGACCGGGTCCGTGAGCCGGCCGCCGTGTGCGAGCCAGCGGGCGGCCGCCCCGGTCACCTCGGTGTCCGAGGGTCGCGCGGGGTCCAGGGCGAATCCGGTGCGGTAGGCCGCCACCGACTTGACCGCCACCACACCGGGCCGCCGTACGGCCTCCTCGGCGGCCGACCGCACCGAGGCCGCGTACTCGCCCGCCTCGACGCCCCGCGCGGCCACCGTCTCGGCCATCTGCTCCAGCCGTACGACCTCGCGGCCGACGGCGCCCGCGCTGCGGCCCAGTTCGGCGGGGGAGGTGACCGGGTGCGGAGCGTAGCCGGTGTCGACGCAGAACGTCCCGGCTCCCGCGGCGGTCAGGAAACGGCGGTTGACCTCCTGCCAGCCCAGCTCCGCGCGCCGGGCCAGGTAGTCGGCCGGTGACGCGTGCCGGGGGAGGTCCAGCAGGGGCGCGCAGTGGCGGCGTACGGCCACGCCGACGGGACTGTCGAAGGGCGAGACGCCGGGCCAGGCCTCGCCCTCGGTGATGAGGGACGCGAACTGCTCGTCGGTGAGGTCGGCCGTGACGGCACCGTGGCAGTGGTGGTCCACCAGCCGCAGCGCGGCGAGCGCCTCGTGGACCGGCCCGGCTCCGGCCGGCGCACCCATCAGTACCTCCACCGGTAGGCCGCCGCCACCTGCTCGTCGTCGAGTCCCGCGACGGCCGCGATCTCCCCTTCGCGCACGGCGGTCACCGCGTCGGCCAGGACGGGACCGAGGGCGGCGCGCAGCACTTCGTCCGTGCGGAACACGGCGACGGCCTCCGCGAGGGAGGTCGGCAGGCGCCGTACACCCCGGTCCGCCGCCTCCGTGTCGTCCAGCCGTGCCGGGTCGCCGGTGGTCTCCTCGGGCAGCGGCGACGACGACGTGATCCCGTCCACACCGGCGGCGATCAGGCAGCCGAGCGCCAGATACGGGTTGGCCGCGAGGTCGACGGGTTTGATCTCCAGGTTGGCGGCCCGGTCGCGCACGCCCAGGGTCCCGGTGACGACCCGCAGCGCGGCCTCGCGGGTCTCCCGGCCCCACGCGGTGAACACCCCGGCCCACCGGGACGGCTTCAGGCGCAGATAGCTGGCCGGGCTCGGCGCGGTCACCGCGGTGAGCGCGGGCAGGCGCTCCAGCAGACCGGCGGTGAAGGACTCCGCCTCGGCCGTCATGCCGTACCGGCCCTCGCCGCCGGCGTGCAGGTTGGCCCCCCGGCGCCACGCGGACAGGTGGACGTGGCCGCCGTTGCCGACGCCCACGTCGCGGACGGCCGGGGAGAAGGAGACCCTCAGCCCGTGCCGCAGGGCCACCGCCCGGATCGTCTGCCGCACCAGCACGCTCCGGTCGGCCGCCGCCACCGGATCCAGGGCGCCGAACGAGATCTCGAACTGCCCGGCGGCGTACTCGGGATGGAACTGGTCGACGTCCACCCCCTGCGCCGCGCAGGCCGCCAGCAGGTCGGCGCCGTAGTCGCTCAGCTCCACCTGGCGGATCGCCCCGTACGCGGGCCCCGACACCGCCGGCTCGAACTCGCCCTCCGGTGCGCTCGCCCGGCCCACGGCCCACTCGATCTCGACGGCCGCCCTGAAGGTCAGACCGTGGCGCCGCTCGGCGTCGGCGGCGATCCGCCGCAGGAAGGTACGGCCGCAGCCGGGGTGCCGCTCGCCCTCCTGGGTGATCCGGTCCACCGGCGCCCAGGCCCAGCCGGGCTGCGCGGACAGCACCACCAGGCGGTCGAGGTCCGGGTAGAGCCGCAGGTCGCCGTCCGGGGAGCCGAGGACGTCGGTGGTGACGATCGAGTCGTCGGCCAGGAAGGTGTCGAACACCGGCGACATTCCCACGCCCCAGGCCGCCGCCGCGGGCAGCTTCGCCACCGGGACCGTTTTGACCCTGCCGATGCCGGCGGTGTCGACATAGGCCAGGACGACCCCGTGCACGCCCCGGCCGGCCAGTTCGCCGGCGAGCGCGCCGGCCCGTTCGACGTCACCGGGACGCCCGCCGGGGACGGGATCGGCAAGGCGGGTCATGCGTCCTCCTCGGGGCTCGGGCGCGGTGCGCGGCCCTGCGTCAGGGTTTCACGGCCACCGCGCCGAACTGTGGCACCGCCGCGGGGACGCCCGCCTCGGGCCGCCACCGTGAACACGGCACCAGGCCCGGATCCACCAGGTCCAGGCCCTCGAAGAAGGCGGCGACCTCGGCGCGGGGACGAGCGGTGATCGCAGGAGTGGCGTTCTCGTTCCAGAAGCGCATGGCCGCCACGTTGCCCTCGCCGCCGAGGTCGGCGTCGAAGGTGGGGTGGGTCAGGGCCAGACAGCTGCCGGACGGGAGCGCGGCCATGACACGGCGGACGATGTCGCGCGCCGTGCCCGTGTCCAGGACGAAGTTCAGGATGCCGAGCATCATGACCGCGACCGGCCGGCCGAGGTCCAGGGTCGCGGCGGCGCGCTCCACGACGGCGTCCGGGTCGTTCACATCGGCGTCGACGTAGTCGGTGAGGCCCTCGGGAGCACTGGTCAGCAGTGTGCGGGCGTGGGTCAGGACGATCGGGTCGTTGTCGACGTACACGATCCGGGACTCGGGGGCGATGCTCTGGGCCAGCTCGTGGGTGTTGTCGGCCGTCGGCAGCCCGGTGCCGATGTCGAGGAACTGCCGCACCCCGCGCTCGGCGGCCAGGAAGCGGACCGCCCGCCCGAGGAACCCCCGGTCCGCGCGGGCCACCTCCCGGATCACCGGGAACAGTCCCGCCACGTGCTCGCCGACCTGCCGGTCGACCAGGTAGTTGTCCTTGCCGCCCAGCCAGTAGTTCCACACGCGCGCGTTGTGCGCCACACCGGTGTCCACGCTCGGCGGCTCGCCCGAGGGGGAGTGGCTCTCGCTCACGTCTGCGCTCCCGTGTCGTGGTCGGCCGTGTCGTCGGTCTCGCGGATGCGTCGGTGCCGTCGCCGCCATTGTGCCGTCCGGTGATCACCCTGTCCCGGGAATCGGCGCAGAGGACGGCGACGGGCCCTCGGCAGTGCGGTCGGCAGTGCTGCGGGAGCGCGACGGGAGTGCGGCGGGAGTGTTGCCCCGGGGGCGTGAGACGTGTTTGCTCCGGAGCCCTCGGACGTGTTTGCCTCGGGGATCGGCGCGGCGCCGTCACCCACGGCGCCGGCGCCGGCGCACGACCGCCCGCCCCGGCGCGCCCCTCGCGCCCCCGACAGAGACCCGGACATGCCCAGCACCTCCTCGCCCCCGCTCACCACCCCCGCGACCGACGCCGGGACCGGCCCCGAGGCCGCCGACGGCCCCGTCGACATACGGCTGATCGTCACCGACATGGACGGCACGCTCCTCGACGACGCCCAGCGGATCCCGGCGGGCCTGTGGCCCATGCTGGCCGAGCTGCGCCGCCGCGGGGTGCTGTTCAGCCCGGCGAGCGGCCGGCAGTACGCCACGCTGGCCGAGCAGTTCGCCGACGCGGACGAGGGGATGGTCTTCATCGCCGAGAACGGCACGTACGTCGTCCGTGACGGCGAGGAGCTGAGCTCGGACCCGCTGGAGACGGCCGTCGCCGTGCGTCTCGTCGAGGCCGTGCGCGACCTCGCGGCGCAGGGCGTGGATGTGGGCGCCGTCGTCTGCGGCAAGCGGTCCGCCTACGTCGAGCGGACCGACGAGGCCTTTCTCGCCGAGGTCCGCAAGTACTACGTCCGGCACCGGGTCGTGCGGGACGTGGCCGCCGTCGACGACGACGTGATCAAGGTCGCCCTGTTCGACTTCGGGTCGGCGGAGCGGACCACCGCCCCGGCCCTGGCGTCGTTCGCCGCCACCCACAAAGTGGTCGTCTCCGGCGAGCACTGGGTCGACGTCATGAACCGCACCGCCGACAAGGGCGCCGCCGTGCGCAGGCTCCAGCGGGACCTGGGCATCACCCCCGCGCAGACCCTGGTCTTCGGCGACTACCTCAACGACCTGGAGATGCTGGACGCCGCCGAGTGGTCGTTCGCCATGGCCAACGCACACCCAGAGGTCGTCCGGCGGGCGCGGCACCTGGCCCCCTCCAACAACGACCACGGTGTGCTGCGCACCATCGCCCGGCTGCTCCACCTGCCGCGGGCGGCTGCCTGACCCCAGGGAGCGAAGGATCAGGTGACGGACTCGGCCACCTTCTTGTCCAGCGCGGCCCGTACCAGCGCCGCCGCCAGGGTGTCCGGCTCCGTGTCACCGGCCAGCTCCACGAGCCGGCCGGGGTCCTTGGGCAGCCCGAGGCGTTCCGCGCCGGAGAGCGTCTTGGCGTCCAGGTAGGGGGCCACCTCGGGCCAGACGTGCTGGACCTCGCGCAGGAAGATGTCCGCGCCGGCCGGGCCCAGGCCCGGTACCTCCTGGAGCAGCTCGCGCAGCGTGGAGACGTCCCCGTCGGCCTCCCGGCGCAGCCGGCGCAGATCCCCGCCCCAGCGTTCGGCCACCAGCTCGGCGCCGTCCCCGAGCTGGGTGGCGGTGCGCTCGTCGTAGCGCCGGTAGCCGCCGCGGCCGAGCGCGTCCACGCGGTCCTGCCAGTCGGACCCGGCCATGCCGCGCGCGTCGCGCAGCCCCGCGTCGTACAGCTCACGGGCCGCGGCGACGGCGACCGAACCGCGGATCCGGGCGCTGAGCAGCACGGAGAGGACCAGCAGCCGGTACAGCGGCTGAGGGGTGTCCTTCAGCGTGATGCCGGCCTCCTCGGCGAACGTCTCGCCGTGCGCGTCGATCAGCTCGTGCAGCACCCGGGACTCGCGGGAGCCGCCGGAGTCGCGGGCTGCGTTCACCGGGTCGCCTTCAGCGGGTCGTGGCCGAGGGTCATCAGCCGGTGCCGGCGGCCGGTCTCCTCGGCGCTCTCCGGCTCCGGCTCGTTCGCGAGGTCCGCCTGCGACGTGACGAGGTCGACCACCTCGCGCATCACGCGGACGTCGCCGTCGGTCAGGTCCATGCGCCGCTTCTGGAGGATGGCGAGGACGTGCTGCCCGATCGGCGAGCCGGCCTCGTCGGGCAGGGGTTCGGTCCGCTCGCCGGAGTCCTGGACCCGCAGCCAGGCCGCGAGCTCCTGCGAGGTCATGTTCACCACGCGGTGGAACTCGTCCCACAGCGCGTCGTCTTCGAGGGCGTCGCTCATCGGGTGCCCCTTTCGTGCATGGTGCGCGGAGAGCGGGCTCGTTTCGTCCGTGCCGCGCGCAGAGCGGGCGCGGGGCGCCGGTTCAGTCCTCCCGGGACACGTTCTCGGCGGCGAACATCCAGCGCTGCTTCTCCAGCTCGGCGGTGACCGTGATCAGCAGGTCCTGGGTGACCGGGTCGGGCGTCGCGGTCGCCTCGATGCGCTCGCGCAGCCGGGAGATGGCGGCCTCCAGGGACTCCACCATCACCTCCACGACATCGGTGTCGCGCACCCAGCCGTCCTTCGGACCGGGCAGTGTGAAGGCCGAGGCGATCGTCTCCGGGCGGCCGTCCGGGGGCAGGCCGAGGGCCGCGGCGCGCTCCGCCACGGTGTCGGCGAACTCGCGGGCCGCCGCCACCACTTCGTCGAGTTGCAGGTGGATGGAGCGGAAGCGCGGTCCCACGATGTTCCAGTGCGCCTGCTTCCCGATCAGCGAGAGCCCGAGAAGATCCACGAGCGTGCTCTGCAACGCCTCCCCGGTGACCTGGCGGGCCGAGTCGGGGATCGTGCTCTTCACGACAGTCATACGGCGGTTCTCCTTGGGGAGTCGTCTCCGGCGGTAACGGGCGGGTGCCCCGCGCGTACCACCGCAAACAACGGCGGGCGAGGCGCGGCCCGCACGTCCCCGTGAGCCCGCTCAGGCGGCTCGGGCGGCGAGGATCCGGTCCAGGAAGGCCGTCACGTCCGCGAACACCTCGGCCCGGTTCGTCTCCAGGAACACCTCGTGCCGGGCACCCGGATAGATCCGCTCGGTCAGGCCGCCGCGGGAGCCGCCGCCGGTGAGCCGTTCGACGCCGATCCGGCTTCCGGGCAGCGGCACCAGCCGGTCGTCGTCGCCGTGCAGCCACAGCACGGGGAGCCGGCCGACGTCACCGCCCTCGGCGACGGTCCCCAGGGTCCGTGCGAACGCCTCCACCGTGGGCCGCTTCATCGGCCCGTGCCACACCAGCGGGTCCGCCGCGTAGGCCGCTCCGACCGCCGGGTCACGGGAGAGCGCGGCCGGGCTGACCGGAGTGTCGGGGATCTCGTCGAGGGCGAGCAGCCGCCCGGGCAGCTCCCAGCCGCCGATGACCGGGCCGGACAGCACCAGCGCGGTGAGCTCCTCGCCGTACCGCTGCGCGTAGCGGGACGAGATCAGGCCGCCCATGGAGTGGCCGACCAGCACGAGCGGCAGCCCCGGGTGCGCGGCCCGGGCCAGGTCCGCGACCGTGTGCACGTCGGTCACGACGTCCTCGAAGTCCGCGACGACCACGCGCTCGCCGGCCGATCTGCCGTGGCCCATGTGATCGGGCGCGTACACGGCCGCGCCGTGCTCCCGGAGGACGCCCGCCACCTCCTCGTACCGCCCGGCGTGCTCGCCGTACCCGTGGACCAGGAGGGCGACGTAGCGCGGGTGCGGGTGCGGCCACTCGTGCACGAAGAGCGTGCCCCGGGTTCCGGCGAGGACGTGCTCGCGGGCGTCGGACATGGTTCCTCCAGCAGCGTCGGCGGCTCCGCGGTGATCTTCGGGGGGATCTTCCCAGGGGGCCGGTCCGAGGTCTATAGTCCAAAACTAGCAGTGCTAATTAATGGCCGGTGTGGCCGTGAGCCGTCTGAGGAGTCCTGTCGTGCGCCCCGTCCACTTCGCGGCCGCCCGCCGCACCCCGATCGGCAAGCTGCGCGGAGCCCTGTCCTCCGTGCGCCCCGACGACCTGGCCGCGACCGTGATCCGTACCCTCGTCGCCGACGTGCCCGCGCTCGACCCGGCCCGCGTCGACGACGTCTACTGGGGAGCCGCCAACCAGGCGGGCGAGGACAACCGCAACGTCGCCCGCATGGCCGCACTGCTCGCCGGGCTCCCCGAGTCCGTGCCCGGCGCCACCGTCAACCGGCTGTGCGCCTCCGGCCTCGAGGCGGTCACCGCCGCGGCCCGCACCATCGCCGCCGGCGAGGCCGACATCGTGCTCGCCGGCGGCTCCGAGTCGATGAGCCGCGCCCCCTTCGTGCTGCCCCGCCCCGACGAGGCGCTGCCGCACCGCGTCGAGACGCACGACACCCGGCTCGGCTGGCGCCTGGTCAACCCGGCCATGAAGGACCTGCACGGGCTGCTGTCCATGGGCGAGACCGCCGAGGAGGTGGCCGCGCGCCACGGCATCGCGCGCGAACGCCAGGACGAGTTCGCGCTGCGCAGCCACCGGCTGGCCGCGCAGGCCCGCAAGGACGGCCACTTCGACCACGAACTCCTGCCCGTCGAGCGCCCCGACGGAGTGGTCGTCGCGGGCGACGAGTGCATCCGCGAGGACACCTCCTACGACAAGCTGGCGCGCCTCAAGCCCGTCTTCCGCGCGGGCGGCACGGTCACCGCGGGCAACGCCTCCCCGATGAACGACGGCGCCGCCGGCCTTCTCCTGGTCAGCGAGGAGGCCCTGAACGAGCTGGGCCTGGAGTCCCTGGGCCGCTACGTCGCCGGCGCCTCCGCGGGCGTCCACCCCGACGTCATGGGCATCGGGCCCGTCCCCGCCACCCGCAAGGCGCTCACCCGCGCGGGCTGGAGCATCGGCGACGTCCAGGAGGCCGAGTTCAACGAGGCCTTCGCGGCCCAGGCCCTCGCCTGCGTCGACCAGCTCGGCATCGACGAGGACCTGGTCAACCCGAGCGGCGGCGCCATCGCCCTCGGCCACCCCCTCGGCTGCTCCGGCGCCCGCATCCTGACCACCCTGCTGCACCGCATGCGCCGCACCGGCGCGGCCCGCGGGCTCGCCACGATGTGCGTGGGCGTGGGGCAGGGCACCGCCGTGCTCGTCGAACGCCACTAGCCACGGGCCACCAGCCATCAGCCACCAAGGGACATCGGGAACCCGAGCCGCAACGAAGCCGCACCAAAAGGAAGTACCCCTCCATGGCAACCCTCTCCGTCGCCGCGATCCTCGCCGAGAACGCCCGGCGCCGCCCCGACAAGACCGCCCTCGTCGAAGGCGACCTGCGGCTCACCTTCGCCCAGGTCTGGCAGCGGGCCCGCGCGCAGGCCGGGGCGCTCGTCGGCCTCGGCGTCCGGCCGGGGGACCGGGTCGCGCTGATGGCGCCGAACACGGCCGAGTTCCCGCAGGCGTACTACGCGATCGCCGCCGCCGGCGCGGTCGTCGTCCCCGTGCACCTGCTGCTGTCGGCGGCCGAGGTGGAGCACGTCCTGAAGGACAGCGGCGCCGCCCTGCTGCTGTGCCACCCGGCGCAGGCGGAGACGGGCACCGCCGCCGCCCGCCGGGTCGGGGTCGACGTCGTCACGCTGGGCGCCGAGCTGGAGAAGCTCGCCGCCGACGCCGACCCGCTGCCGTCCTACGTCACCCGCGCCGCCGACGACCCGGCCGTGATCTTCTACACCAGCGGCACCACCGGCGTCCCCAAGGGCGCCGTGCTCAGCCACTTCAACCTGGTGATGAACGCGACCGTCAACGCCTTCGACGCCAACGACATCCGGCCCGACGACATCGCGCTCGGCGCACTGCCGCTCTTCCACGCCTTCGGCCAGACCGTGTCGCTGAACTCCACCTGGCGGGCCGGAGCGACGCTCGTGCTGCTGCCGCGCTTCGACGCGGCGCGGGCCATCGAGCTGATGGTGAAGGAGGGCGTGAACACCTTCCACGGCGTGCCGACGATGTTCGTCTCGCTCGCCGCCGCGGCGGCCGACGCCGACGTGCTCCCCGAACTGCGGGTGTGCATCTCCGGCGGCGCCTCCCTGCCCGTCGCGGTGCTCGAGCGGTTCGAGGCGGCGTTCGGCGCGAGGATCTACGAGGGCTACGGGCTGTCGGAGACCTCCCCGGCGGCGGCCGTCAACCAGCCGGTGTTCGGCGCGAAACCCGGCACCATCGGCCACCCGCTGTGGGGTGTCGACGTGGAGATCGCCCGCGCCGAGGTCGAGGAGCGCGTCGAACTGCTGCCGCCCGGCGAACTGGGCGAGGTCGTCGTCCGCGGCCACAACGTCTTCTCCGGCTACCTCGGCCGTCCCGAGGCGACCGCCGAGGCGCTGGTCGACGGCTGGTTCCGCACCGGAGACCTCGGCACCAAGGACGACGAGGGGTTCCTGCGGATCGTCGACCGCAAGAAGGACGTCATCATCCGCGGCGGCTACAACGTCTACCCGCGCGAGGTCGAGGAGGTCCTGCTGCGCCACCCCGGCATCGACCAGGTGGCCGTCATCGGTCTGCCGGACGAGCTGCACGGCGAGGAGGTGTGCGCCGTCGTCGTCCCCGCGCCCGGTGCGCGCCCGGAGGCGGCCGAGGTCACCGCGTGGTCGAAGGAGCGGCTGGGGCGTCACAAGTATCCGCGGCGTGTGGAGTTCACGGACGCGCTGCCGCTGGGACCGAGCATGAAGGTGCTCAAGCGGGAGCTGCGGGCGCGGTACGCGGAGGCCTGAGCCGAGAGAGGGCCACGGGATGCGGCGGTCGGGCGGCCACCTGGTGAGACAGCGCTTTCGCCCGGTGCTTGTCCGGACATAGCATCGGGCCTCGGCATGGACACGATGACGCTCTGGCACATATCCGGCTGGGACTTCGCGGCGCTCGCCTTCGCGGCCCTGCTGGTCGGCTTCTCCAAGACCGCCGTCAGCGGGGCCAACACGGTCAGCCTCGCGATCTTCGCGGCCGTACTTCCGGCCCGCGCCTCCACCGGGGTGCTGCTGCCGGTCCTGATCACCGGGGACGTGCTCGCCGTCCTCACCTACCGGCGGCACGCCCACTGGCCCACCCTGTGGCGGC
>NZ_JBEXZD010000059.1:0-47017 GCF_040628575.1 Streptomyces sp. NPDC006393 | reverse complement strand
CAATCTTGCCACCTTCTTCATTTCCAGTAGATTCAGTCTCTTTAACATTTGAAACCATTTGATTTCTCAATCTTTCACCATCAAAAATTATTCTTCCCGCGTGCCGCACCGTGCGGCACGCGGGCGCGGGGAGTTTCAGACGGCGGAAGTTCCGGGGCGTCTTGGGGAATCGGCACAGGTCTGCTGATTGGGCAGTGGACTGGACCACAGATGGTGCCCGAAACCCCTTTCGGACAAGGGGTGTTGACTGCTTATCATGACGTGTCCGTGACAAGCGCAGCTGCACAGCCCACCTGTCGCGGCGCCACGCAGGCACAGCTCCGCCCAGCACGCCCGAGCCCCCACCCCGGCGACGCGCTCCCTGGATCGCCCACGGCCCCACCCCCTGTCCGCAGCCGCGGCACCGAAGCCGCGGTGACGAGCGCCAGCCTCGGAGCTACGCGAGTAGACCGCACCGAACCGCACATCCCGGCACGTCCTGCACGTCCTGCACGTACCCGCACCTCCTCGCACCTCCCCGCACCCCACAACCGGAAGCCCAGGAGGAAAGCCTTGTCCTCGCGAATTCGCAGTGCCCGAACTCTGACCGTCGCCGGCGTCCTCGGCGCGAGCATCGCCCTGACAGCGACCATGACGGCGGGCACGGCCTCCGCCAGACCCGCGCCGTCCGGCGACACCATCCCGCTCGGCCAGGGATACGCCGGCGTCGGCTACGTCCAGGACAGCAAGGACTTCAAGCCGGACACACGCCAACTCCAGCTGAGCACCACGGCCGTGGTGAGCCCGTCCTTCGCCACGAACCCCCCGCCCGGTATCGACGTCTCGCACTACCAGGGGACGATCAACTGGGCGTCGGTCAAATCGGCGGGCATCCAGTTCGCCTGGATCAAGGCCACCGAGGGCACCTCGTACAAGGACTCCCAGTTCAACACCAACTACCTGAACGCCTACAAGAACAACGTGATCCGGGGCGCGTACCACTTCGCGCGGCCGGACGCCTCCAGCGGCGCCACGCAGGCGACCTACTTCGCCAACAACGGCGGCGCCTGGTCGAGGGACAACCTGACGCTGCCCGGGATGCTCGACCTGGAAGGCGGCTGCTACGGCAAGTCGGCCGCCGCGATGCAGTCGTGGATCCTCGACTTCTACAACACGTACAAGTCGAAGACCGGCCGCGACGTCGTCATCTACACCAGCCCCAGCTGGTGGAACACCTGCACCGGCGGCTGGAGCGGCATGTCCGCCAGGAGCCCGCTCTGGGTGGCGAGCTGGACCACCGCGTCCAACCCCACCCTCCCGAACGGCTTCCCGTACGCCACGGTCTGGCAGTACACCTCCACGGGCAGCGTCAGCGGCATCTCCGGCAACGTGGACCGCGACCGCTTCAACGGCGACCGCAGCCGCTTGCTGGCCTTGGCCAACAACACTGCGTGACACACCTCGGACCCCGGGTGGAGCAGGGCACGCACGGTGCCGCTCCACCCGGGGCTCCCCGCCGAGGATTGCCGTGGACCAGGCGAGGATCTCCTCGGTGCTGCGATAGTTGATGCGCAGCCGGTGGGTGCGCCCGGTGACCGAGATGCCCAGGGACCCCAGCGACACCCTGGAGTCGTAGATCCGCTGGTGGGGGTCGCCCGTGATGAACAGGTCGTCGTTTCCGGGCGCCACCGCGCCGCGCAGGACGCGCCACTGCGCGGGGTGAAGGTCCTGTGCCTCGTCGACGACATGGTCGTGCGTGGGTGAGGTGCCGGCCAGAAGGCCGTCCGCGAGGGGGCACACCTTGAGGTGGGTGGTCGCCTTCTGCTCGCGCAACATCTGCTCGAACAACTCGACGGCGGGCCACAACTGCTCGCGCTTCGAGGGCGACAACGCGCTGCCGCGCCCGCACCGGGCCGCCCTGAGCTGGGCCTCAGCCTTGACGAGGTAAGCGACTCCGCCTCTCCGGCACGGCGTTCGGCGGCGCGTTCGGAGCAGGCGAAACCACAGCCCGAAACGTCGACGAGAACGGCGAGATGGAGAACCTGTTCAATGGCTCGAGCAGGCTTCTACCGGGAGATCGGCGGCCAGGCCACCACGGCACACGACGCGCCGGCCCTGCGCGATGCCGTACAGAGCAGTGGGCCCTGGGACGAGGACCGTATCCTCGCGTACCTGGAATCGGCCAACCGCGTGGGCAACCACCCTGAGCTGGCCGACAGCAAGCCGACTGCTTACGGACCACTCGACGTCTTCCACCGCCCGTGAACTTTCGACTCCCTTTCCACGGCCCGCTTCCGCTGCTCAAGAAGAGCGACGAGCACGGCGTACGCCACAGAGTGCAGCGCCTCATCACAGAGGTACGGGCCGGATCCGGATGACCGGCACGATCCCGCGTCGGCCGCCCAGACCGACTTGCCGCTGGGCGGACACGGCTCCGTGCCCCATCGGTCGGCCAGGGAGGTCACCACGAACCGACCGCGGCCCGACTCCGCGTCCAAGGGTGCGATGAAGTCAGCAGCGGGTGAAGGCAGGCGATCACCTCGCGTGTCGGTCACGGCGATCCGCACCGTCCCAGGCCGGTCCTTCGCCGCCACTTTCCGCTGGGGCCGCCGATGCCCATGCCGGCCGGGGGCGTGGGGCATCGGCGCTGAGTCACCGATTCACCGTCACGCGGGAGTGCCGCCCGAATAGTCGCTGTCGAAGGTGGTCTCGACGGTGGTGGCGACCGGCTCGGCGACGCCCGTGCCCGTGAGGACGATTCCCAGCTCCCTGTTGTTGTCCAGCGAGTTGCTGCTGATGTTCATGGAGCCGGCCTCCACCTTCTGGGTGGACAGGCCGTAGTCGGCGACCATCGCCTTGGCGTGGATGTAGAAGCCGTTGGGGTCGGAGTAGCCGACGACCTTGCCGCCCGCCGCCTTGATGGCGGACACCTGGCTGGAGTAGCTGGACGGGCTCTCCAGTACCACCCGCACGGCCACGCCCGCCTTCGCCCGCGCCACGATGGCGTTGACCACCGTGCTGTCACTGAACTCCAGTTCCTCGACGTCGAGTTCGGAGGTGGCGCCGTTGATGACGGACAGCAGGCGGTTGCGGGAGTCGGTGGGGGACCAGAGCAGGTGGTCGCCGTCGGTGGGCGTGATCGAGGTGCCGGTGTAGTCGGCGTTGAAGACCTTCTCGATCGAGGCGACGTCGCGGCTGTCGTCGTCGAACACGCCGTAGTCACGGCTGGTCGTGTAGTACTGCGAGGTGAGGTTGCCGGTCATGATCAGCGACTTCACGCCGTCCACCGTGATGGTCTTCTGGTGCGTGTAGACGAAGGCGGACGGCGACCACACCACTCCCACACCCGCGCTGCTCAGGGCGCTGTACGCCGAGTTGTTGGCGGTCTTGTGCTGGCGGTCCAGTACGACCCGGACGGTGACGCCCTTGTTCTTCAGGGCTATGAGGTCGTTGACGGCGGTGGTGTCCTCCAGCTCGTACATGGTCATGTCGAGTGTGGTGGTGGCCGAGTTGATGAAGTCGTAGACGGTGGGCTGGCTGCCGCTACGCGAGAAGGCGAACGCGGAGTATTCGGCGGCGTTCGCGGGGAGGGCGGTGGCCACCACCGACGCACCGGCGGCCAGGGCGACACCGGCACGGCCGAGGACCTTCCACAGCATGCTTGACTCCTAGTCGAGTTGACGCTGGCGGAGCACGACGCGTGCATGACACCACGCGCGTAGAACGACGGGGAGAGGCAGCTCGGTAAACATGGCGTGAGCAACCGGCCGGGGCCGTGGACATAACGGACGCCGTGCAGGTCGGGGGCGGTGCAAGGGACTTCCTCGAAATGGCAAAAGCTTCCCATGACCTCATGCGGCGCCTTGTCGCGCACGACCTCGGAAGCACGACGTCGTCCATGCGCGACGGCATGAACTGGGCTCAGAGCAAGAGCATCGCCTACGCCTCCTTGCCCTTGCCCTTGCAATAGCCCTAGCCCTAGCCCTTGGGCGTGCCGTTGTTCTCGTCCTCGTCCGTCCTCGTGCGCAGAAGTGCGCCTCCCATCAGGAAGAACGCCGCTACGACGGACACCGCCCACGGGGCTCCATTGGTGGACAGCTCCGGGTCGGGGAACATGCCGGAGGCGGCCAGGGCGAGGAGGGTGCCGAAGGTCAGCGGGCCCGTTCCCGGAGGCATGGGAGCCGCTGTCCGCCAGCGCCTGCGCGGGATCCACAGGCGCAGCAGATCGGCGAGGATCGCCGCGGCCACCAGTCGAGTGCCGATCCTGAACCACAGAGGTGCCGTCACGTCCTGTTCGCCCACGCCCGTGATCGCGGTCATGGTGAAGAAGACGATGGGGACCAGCCAGCCGAGGCCGGCCCGTACCCCGGGCACCTGCTCCGGCCGGGCTCCGTCGGCGGCCTTCGGCCCGCTGACCTTCGCGAGGCTGACCTTCGCCAGGCTGACCTTGGTCGGGCCGGCCTTGGTCGTGCCGGGCTGCGTCTGGCCGGCCTCCGGGCGCGTCGCTGGGCTCGTGCGCTGTTCGGAGTCCGAGGGGCCGCGGGGGGACGGGACGGCCGGCAGAGACGGTACGTCCGGGAGCGGGCGCAGCGCGCGGGTCTGGGCGCGGCGGACCCGGCGGCCCGCATCGCCGTACTGGTCCATGTGCGCGGACAGTTGTGCCTGGAGCGCGAGCAGCTGCTCTGCCATCGCGTCGAACTCGGCGCGGCGTTCGGCGGCGCGGTCCGCCGCCTCCCGGTGGGCGTCGGCCAGTCGGCCCAGGGCCTCCGCGTGCGCCTGTACGGCTTCGGCGCGTGCGGACTCCGCGGTGCGCGGTGCCTCGGCCAGCTCCTGCTGGAGCCGCTTCCGCTCCGCTTCGATGATCTCGGCGATGCGGTGCCGCTCGTCCGGCGGCAGCTCACGCGGGGCGCGGGCCTCGGCACGGGCCACCGCGGACTGGCGCCACGCCAAGAGCGGCCGGCCCCGGTGCTCTCCGATGCCGTTGATGTGGACCTTGCCGCCCTTGGTGCGGTGGATGTACAGGACCTCGCCGCCCTTGCCGCTCTGCGCCTTGCCCCAGCTGACGCGCTCGAAGTCGGCCGCCGTCCGGATGCCCTGGGCCGCGAGGTCGCGGATCAGGCCGGCGCCGATGCCGTTCACCTGGCTCGCGGTGAGATACGTGCTGCCGAGCGCGCGTTCGATGGACTCGCGGCGCAGCACCGCGAGGGCCCGCTTCTCCCGGCTCTCGCGCTTTCCGTCCAGTCCGTGGAGCTGCCGGGTGAGCGAGGTCTCCTGGCGGACCTGCCGTTCGTGGATGCGTTGCAGTCCTTTGCCGTGTGCCGCCTCGGCGCGGTCGCGGTCCCGTGCCTCCCGGTTCAGGCGGCGCCGGTCGGCGAGTTCGAAGGCCCGTCGCCTGTCGAGGAGACGGCGCAGTGCGCGGATGGACTCGATGACACGGCGGCGCTCGGCGCGTACCTCCGCGGGCGAGAGGGTGGTGGCAGACGGGACGGGAGCGGACTCGTCCCGCCGCGTGGTCGTACTGTCGATCAATGGTGCTCTTTCCGCGGGCGGGTGTCGGAGGCCGTGGCCTGGGCGGGGTGCCGGGGGAGGCGCGGGGTGCGCCGTCCACCGATGGCTTGTGCCACAGAGATCGACTCGCACGCGGGTGCGAAGGTTGTACGTGCCGCCACAGGGGCGCGGGAAAGTCCGGCGCGGCCGCGCGAGTCCCGAAGCGCGCCCACGTTCCGGGCGCGGCCACGGTCCGGGCGCGGCCACACAGCGCGCCATCGGCCCGGCGCGGGGGTGACGGGCCGCCGCCTACTCCGCCTACTCCGCCTACTCCGGCGGTGTGGGCGTCTCGGGAGTGCGGTACATCGCCTGGATGTCCAGCTCCAGCTGCACGGTCGGTCCGACGACCGCGATCCCGCGGGCCAGCATGGAACGCCAGTTGAGGGTGAAGTCCTCGCGGTGCAGTTCGGCCTTCGCCAGTGCCGCGCAGCGGAGCTCCTGCTCGTAGCCGCCGTTCACCGTTCCGAGGTATGTCGTGTCCAGGCCCACGGAACGGCTGGTGCCGTGCATGGTGAGCGTGCCGTGCAGCGTCCACTTGGAGCCGCCGCGGTAGACGAACCGGTTGCTGACGAAGTCGATGTACGGATAGCGCTCGACGTCGAGGAAGTCGGCGGAACGCAGGTGGTTGTCGCGGGTCCTGTTGCCCGTGGCGATGCTGGAGGCGTCGATGCGCACCGACACCTGGGAGTCGGCCATGTCCGGCGCGACGCGGATGCCGCCGTCGAAGCGGGTGAAGCGGCCATGGACGTGGGCCATGCCCACATGCTTGGCGATGAACCGGATCGCCGTGTGCGGCGGGTCGAACAACCAGGTGCCGGGGGCCGGGAGTTCCAGCTGACGGGCGGGCAGCAGCGCGATGCGCTCCGGGGAGAGGACGACTCCGGCGGCTACGTCGACACTCTTGCGTGCGGGTGTCAGTCCCTCCGCGGTGGCCATCACGCTGTAGGAGCCAGGCGGCAGCGTCGCCATGAACAGGCCGAACGGATCCGTGGTGCCGCGGGCGAGGACGCGGTGGCTGTCCACCGAGGTCACCGTGACCTCGGCACCGCCCATGGGCTGTCCCATGGGATCGACGACCTCGCAGCCGTACGCACCCGCGCCGGTCGGCAGGGGGACCGACAGACCCGACGCGGCACCGGAAGCGTTGCGGGAACGCCGACGTCGGAGCAGCCCGAGGGCCATGCTGTTCACCTTTCTTCGCCGTGTCAGTACCGCGAGTCCCGCACGGAACCGCGAGGCCCGCTCGGAGTCGGCGCGCGCGGTCGCCAGGATCCAATGGAGACTGGTTGCGGATGCGATGAGATCAACTTTTCAACGATCATAGAACAGGCCGTGAGGGCCGTTCTTCCCCCGAAGTGGCGTGCGGCAGGCGCCTGCAACGTGTGCGATCACGGCGAAGGCCTGTAACCGTGGGCCGCGAAGCCAATTCTCGGTCATCGTCCTTTGCGGCAGTGCTGTGGCGAAGGACACCCGAAACCCCGTGGTGTTCACACACCGCTCCCGGTCCCCTCACGCGGCCCACACACCGAGGCCGCGTGTCAGTCCCCTCGATGGGTCAGCGGTAGTCCTCGGGATGGGACTGCATCCAGGTGTTCACGTCGTCCCGGGTGGAGAGGAGCAGCTTCTGGTGCCGCTTGAGGTTGGGAAAGGAGAAGTCCCCCGCAAGGGCCTCCTGCATCGCCTTGATCCGGGAGAGGGGAGGACCGAAGTGCCCGGTGCCCTTCGGGCTCGCCTTCATCGAGTTGTACAGGTCGTCGAGGTTGGTCACCACCCGGGTGAGGAAGTACTCGCAGTTCCCCGGGGTCGTACAGCCGTCGTTGTACGTAGCCTGCAACACGGCGAAGGCGTCCCGAACCTCCGGCACCGCCGCCCCGGGCGCGCCCTGCGATGTGGGATAGGTGGCCGTCTCGGAGGCGCTCGGGGCCGGTGCGCCCGGACTGGCCGTCGCGCCGCCGCTGCCGCTGCCGTCGGGCGTGGCCGAGGCGGCAGCCCGTCCGGCGGCCGACGCCGAAGCGCGGCCGGTGCCGGCTCCCGAGGCGCTGTCGCCCTCGGACGAGCATGCCGTCAACAAGGCCGCCACCAGCAGGATCGGCGCGGCGCGGCGAGCGACGCGGAGTGCGTCCACAGGGTCCCCCCGAGATGATCGATTTCTTGTGGGGACCCTGCCTAACAGCCCGCGTGGCCTGCTGTCCACCGCTTCGATGGACCGGACGGGCCCGGTCCCCGGAGCAGTTCGGTTGCCCGACTTCCCTGCCGCAGGGGCCCGGCCCCCTGCACGACAACTCGGCGCGTGAGGCGGCCTGTTATTGGTGCGGACTTATTGACGCTGCAAACCGGCGGTGATTCACTCCGTGGCTGAGAGCGCTCTCTCGCGGTTGGGGGCCAGCCGCGGTCCCGTTTACCCGACGCCTTTTCAGGGAGAGCCGTGTCTGAAATTCCCTCTCGTCGTGCCCTGCTCCGCGGGGCGGCGGCCGCTGCCGCAGCGGTGCCGCTGGCCGGCGCCACCGCAGGATCCGCCTTCGCGTCGTCCTCCGCCTCCGCCTCCGCCTCCAACTCCGGCGCCGGCTCGGTCGGCCACGGCGTCGCCGGCCACGGGACGGCCGGTCTGGGGCCGAACGTCCTGGTCTTCGACACGTCGATGGGCGACGCGGCGATCCAGGCGCGGATCGATGCCGTGTTCGCCGTCCAGGAGTCCAACCAGTTCGGAACCGAGCGGTACGCCCTGGCGTTCAAGCCGGGCACGTACAACGTCGAGATCAACGTCGGCTTCTACACCCACGTCCTCGGGCTCGGCGCCAGTCCCGAGGACGTTGTGATCAACGGTCATGTGACCGTCGACGCCCAGTGGTTCGACGGCAACGGCACGCAGGACTTCTGGCGGGCCGCCGAGAACCTGACCATCGTGCCGCCGGACGGGCTGGATCGCTGGGCCGTCGCCCAGGCCGCGCCCATGCGGCGCGTCCACGTCAAGGGCGACATGATCCTCATGCCGAGCCCGCCCGGCAACGGTTGGTCCAGCGGCGGCTTCCTCGTCGACAGCGTGGTGGGCGGCCAGATCAACTCGGGCTCGCAGCAGCAGTGGCTGTCGCGCAACGACACGATCGGCAGCTGGACCGGCGCCAACTGGAACATGGTCTTCGTCGGCGTCGAGGGCGCACCCGCCACATCCTTCCCGACCCCGCCCTACACGACCGTCGACCGCGTCCCGGTGATCCGGGAGAAGCCGTTCCTGACCGTGGACCGGCGCGGGGCCTACCACGTCTTCGTGCCCGCGCTGCGTCGCGACAGCACCGGCACCTCCTGGGCCGACGGGCCGGCCGCCGGCCACAGCATCCCGCTGACCGAGTTCCACGTCGCACACCCGGGCGACTCCGCCGCGAGCATCAACGCGGCGCTCGCCCGCGGCAAGCACCTCCTGCTCACCCCGGGCATCTACCCGCTGTCCGCGCCGCTGCGGGTCTCCCGGCCCGGCACCGTCGTCCTCGGCCTCGGTCTGGCCACCCTCCAGGCCGTCAGGGGCAACTCCCTCATCGAGGTCGCCGACATCGGTGACGTCTCCGTGGCCGGCGTGATCCTCGAGGCCGCCTCCGCAAGCTCCCCCGTGCTGCTGCGCGTCGGCGACGGCCACACCCGCAAGAACCACGCGCACCAGCCCACCGCGCTCTTCGACGTCTTCCCGCGCATCGGCGGCGCCGTTCCCGGCGGTACCGAGGTCAGCATCCAGATCGACAGCAACGACGTGATCGTCGACCACGTCTGGGCCTGGCGCGCCGACCACGGCCTCGACGGCACGGTCGGCTGGTCGGTCAACCCCGCGGGCGTCGGCTTCCTCGTCAACGGCGACCGGGTCACCGCCTACGGCCTGTTCGTCGAGCACCACCAGAACTACGAGGTGCTCTGGAACGGCAACCAGGGCCGCACCTACTTCTTCCAGAACGAGCATCCGTACGACGTCCCGACGCAGTCGGCCTGGAAGCACGGCAGCACCAACGGCTTCGCCGCCTACAAGGTCGGCGACCACGTCACCGAGCACCACGCCTGGGGCCTGGGCAGCTACGCCTTCTTCAACCTCAACGCGAACATCTACACCGACCGCGCCTATGAGGTCCCCGACACCCCGGGCGTCGTCTTCACCTCGCTGATGACCGTCTGCCTCAACGGCGCGGGCGGCGGCGGCATCCTGCACTGCATCAACGACACGGGTGACCCCGTCCAGAACGGCTTCGGGACCTACAACATGAAGTCGTACGCGAACGGCGTCGGCACGGTCTGACCCGCCCACAGGCGTTGACGCCTACGAGGCGCGCTCCGCCCACACCGCTTTGCGAAGCCCGCCGTCGCGCGGGCCGGCCTCCGAGGTGTGGGCGGGCAGCTGAAAATCCGTGGCCCGTCGGCCCCGCCTTCCGTACTGTCGACACGTCATCGCGCGCACCGTCTCGGTGCGGTGCGCGACTTCGCGACAGGAGAGAGGGGACGGCCGTGCGTGACCACACCGCATCCGTCGTCCCGCCGTCGCGCTTCGACGTGATCCTGGTGTCCTCGGGTATCCGGTGCCCGCTGCGCGGCCGGTACCGGATGCCCGTGTCGAGGGTCTGACCCGCTTCGACCGAACGGCCGAGTGCCCTGCCGCCCGTGTCCGGTGGCCGGGCACGGGTGGCCGGCGTGCCTTCACGCCCACACACCCCGCATGCCTGCCCTCGCACGGCGAATCGCGCTGCCCCTTTCCACATCACATCGAAAGGCCATGGGCCGTGCGCAGCACTGTCAGCCCCCTCAAGTCCCTCGCCGCCGTCCGCAACCTCGGCATCCTCGCCCACGTCGACGCCGGCAAGACGACCGTCACCGAGCGGATCCTGTACGCCACCGGCACCACCCACAAGCGGGGTGAGGTGCACGACGGGACCACCGTCACCGACTTCGATCCCCAGGAGCGGGATCGTGGCATCACCATCTTCGCCGCGGCCGTGAGCTGTGCCTGGGACGGGTGCTGGATCAACCTGATCGACACTCCCGGGCACGTCGACTTCGCGGACGAGGTGGAGCGTTCGCTGCGGGTGCTGGACGGGGCCGTGGCCGTGTTCGACGCGGTCGCCGGTGTGGAGCCGCAGAGCGAGTCGGTGTGGAGGCAGGCCGACCGGCACGGGGTGCCGAGGATCGCGTTCGTGAACAAGATGGACCGGGCCGGGGCCGATCTCGACACCGCCGTGGCGTCGATCCGTGAGCGATTGCATCCCGTCCCGCTGGTCGTGCAACTGCCCATCGGGGCGGAGGACGGCTTCGTCGGAGTCGTGGACCTCGTGCGCATGCGTGCGCTGGTCTGGCCCGACGGGAGTGATGGCGCCGCCGAGGTCCGTCCCGTGCCCGACGGCTTGCGTGACGAGGCGCTGCTCCGGCGCCGGCTGCTGGAGGAGGCCGTGGCCGAGCGGCATCCGGCCGCGCTGGAGGAGTTCTGCGAGGGGGAGACGCTCGGCGCCGCCGCACTCGTGTCCGCGCTGCGTGACCTGACCCGCACCGGTGACGGTGTCGTCGTGCTGTGCGGCTCCGCCTACCGCAACCGAGGGATCGAGCCGCTGCTCGACGCCGTCGTGGCCTACCTGCCGTCGCCGCTCGACGTGCCCGCCGTGCGCGGCACGTGGGACGGCACCGAGCAGGAGCGGGCCGCCGACCCGGCGGCTCCGTTCGCCGCGCTCGCCTTCAAGGTGAACGCCACCGCCACCGGGCGGCTGACCTACCTCCGCGTCTGTTCCGGAACGATCGAGAAAGGAGCCACCGTGTGGGACGCGACCGCACGCCGTACCGAGCGCATCGGGCGGATCCTGCGCGTGCAGGCCGACCGCCACGCTCCGCTCGAACGCGCGCTCGCCGGGGACATCGTGGCCGTGGTCGGTCTGAAGTCCGCCCGCGCGGGCTCGACCCTCTGCGACCCCGGCGCCCCGCTCGTCCTGGAGCCCCCGAGCGTCGCCGAGCCCGTCGTCTCCGTGGCCGTGGAGGCTCGTCGCAGGGCCGACGCCGACCGGCTCGCCTCCGCGCTCGGCCGGCTCACCGAGGAGGATCCGTCCCTGGTGGTGCGGACCGACCCCGAGACCGGTCAGACCGTGCTCTCCGGCATGGGGGAGCTGCACCTGGAGGTCGCCGTGGAGAAGCTGCGCCAGGCGCAGGGGATCGACGTCAACGTCGGCCGGCCTCGGGTGGCGCTCCGGGAGACCGTGGTGCGCGGGGTGTCCGGTGTGCTCTACCGGCACGTCAAACAGGACGGCGGCGCCGGGCAGTTCGCCCACGTCCTGCTGGACGTCGAGCCCATCGAGCCCATCGAGCCCATCGCGCCCAACGAGCCCGCGGAGAGCGACAGCGGCTTCGTCTTCCGGTCCGTCGTCGTCGGCGGCCGCGTACCGCAGGAGTACGTCCGTGCGGTGGAGGCCGGCTGCCGTGACGCCCTGGCCGAGGGGCCGCTCGGCGGGCATCCGGTGACGGGGCTGCGGGTCACCCTGACCGACGGCGCGACCCATCCCAAGGACTCCTCGGAGATGGCTTTCCGGACCGCCGGGCGGCTCGGTCTGCGTGAGGCGCTGCGCGCCTGCGCGATGCGTGTGCTGGAGCCGGTCGTCGAGGTCACGGTGACCGTCCCCGAGGAGGCCGTGGGGGGCGTACTCGGTGACCTGGCCGCACGGCGTGGCCAGGTCTCGGGCCAGGCCGCCCGCGCGAGGACCGCGGTGGTCACCGCCACCGTCCCCCTGGCCGAGCTGTTCGGCTACGCGACCCGTCTGCGCAGCCGTACCCAGGGCCGGGGCACCTTCACCACCCGTCCTGCCGGGTACGCCCCCGCGCCGGGGGCCGTCCCGAGCCCGGCGCCTGCCGGGTAGCCGTACGTCCGCTGCCGGACAGCGGTTCGCGGCGGGCCGGTCCCTCCCGCCACTCCGCGGAGGGACCGGCCCCAGGCCGGGGATCGACTGGCCCCAGGCCGGGGATCGACTGGCCCCAGGCCGGGGATCGACTGGCCCCAGGCCGGGGATCGACTGGCCCCAGGCCGGGGAGGGACCGGCCCCGGACCGGGGAGGGACCGGCCTCCACGCCCGCGCACTGCTCACAGCCCCCGGTCGCCCACTCTCCGTAGCATTCGGCACCCGCACCGATTACCCCCTGCCGCAACCCTTGACGGACTTGCGTCGAAGGGTTTAACTCACGTCCTAAATTAAGCCGTGAGGGTGCTTCACGAGTTGAACGGTCGAACGCTCCCTCTGGTTCTCGACTCCCGGAAAGGGACACCAGGAGCCATGCGCAGCATCCGAGCCGCGGCCGTAGGCGCCGTCACCTTGTCTCTCGCCCTTGCCGCCTCGGCCTGCGGAGGCGGTTCGTCGACGGGCGGCGGGTCCAACGACTCGCCGAAGACGCTCACGTACTGGGCCTCCAACCAGGGCGCCAGCATCGAGGTCGACAAGAAGGTCCTCCAGCCCGAGCTCGACAAGTTCGAGAAGCAGTACGGGATCAAGGTCAAGCTGGAGGTCGTGCCCTGGTCGGATCTGCTCAACCGGATCCTGACCGCCACCACGTCCGGGCAGGGACCCGACGTCCTCAACATCGGCAACACCTGGAGCGCGTCGCTCCAGGCCACCGGCGCGCTGCTGCCGTGGGACGCGAAGAACTTCGCGAAGATCGGCGGCAAGGACCGCTTCGTCGACTCCGCCCTCGGCTCCACCGGCGTCCAGGGCCAGGACCCGGCCGCCGTGCCGCTGTACTCGATGGCGTACGCGCTCTACTACAACAAGCAGATCTTCGCCGACGCGGGGATCAGCAAGCCGCCCGCCACCTGGGACGAACTGGTCGCCGACGGGAAGAAGATCCAGGCGAAGGGCAAGCAGGTCATCGGCGCCGAGGGTGCCAACGTCTCGGAGAACATCCACCACGTCTTCGTCTTCGCCAAGCAGCACGGCGCCGACTTCTTCACCGCCGACGGCAAGCCCGACTTCACCAACGACGGAGTGGTCGCCGCGGTCAAGCAGTACGTCGACCTGATGGCCAAGGACAAGGTCATCCCGCAGGGCAACGCCGAGTACGCGCAGAACCAGTCGGTGAGCGACTTCGCCAAGGGGAAGACGGCGATGCTGCTGTGGCAGTCGGCCTCCGCCAACCTCAAGTCCCAGGGGATGAGCGAGGACGCCTACGGCATCGCCCCCGTGCCCGTGCGGTCCGGCGCCCCCGGCACCGGCACCCAGGTCAACTCGATGGTCGCCGGCATCAACATGGCCGTCTTCAAGAACACCGACAACCTCGACGGCGCCACCAAGTTCGTGAAGTTCATGACCAGCGACGACGAGCAGAAGATCCTCAACAAGGCCTACAGCTCCATCCCGCCGGTCAAGTCCGCGCAGGCGGACCCCTCGTTCAACACCCCGGCCAACGCCGTCCTGAAGAACACCCTGGCCACCAGCGCCGCCGCGCTGCCCCAGGTCGCCCAGGAGTCCCAGTTCGAGACGACCGTCGGTACGGCCGTCAAGGAGCTGTTCGCGGACGCCGCGGCCGGCCGCGCGGTGACCACCGACTCGGTGAAGGCCAAGCTCGAAAAGGCCCAGCAGCAGATGCCGGCGAAGTGAGCGCGATGACCACCACCACCGCCGCCGTCAAGGAGACGGTGGGCACCACGGCCCCCGGTACGGCGCCCACCGCGCGCCGCACCGGGCGGCGGAGGCGCGTCGGACTGCCGTACCTGCTGCTCCTGCCCGCCCTGCTCCTCGAACTCCTGGTCCACCTGGTGCCGATGGTCATCGGCATCGTGATGAGCTTCAAGGAACTCACCCAGTTCTACATCCGCGACTGGGGCAGCGCCCCCTGGTCCGGCCTCGGCAACTACACGGTGTCGGTGGACTTCGACGCCCCCGTCGGCGAGGCCCTGCTCCACTCCTTCTTCGTCACCGTCGGCTTCACCCTGCTCTCGGTCGGCCTGTGCTGGCTGATCGGCACGACCGCGGCGATCTACATGCAGGACACCTTCCGCGGCCGCGGCCTGCTGCGCGCGCTGTTCCTGGTGCCGTACGCGCTGCCCGTCTACGCGGCCGTCATCACCTGGGTGTTCATGTTCCAGCACGACAACGGCCTGGTGAACCACGTCCTGCACGACCAGCTGCACCTCACCGACAAGCCGTCCTTCTGGCTGATCGGCGACAACAGCTTCGTCGCGCTGCTCGTGGTGTCGGTGTGGAAGGGCTGGCCGTTCGCCTTCCTGATCGTCATGGCCGGGCTCCAGAACATCCCACGGGAGCTGTACGAGGCGGCGGCGCTGGACGGCGCCGGGATGTGGCAGCAGATCCGCCGCATCACCCTCCCGTCCCTCCGCCCCGTCAACCAGGTGCTGATCCTGGTGCTGTTCCTGTGGACGTTCAACGACTTCAACACGCCGTACGTCCTGTTCGGCAAGGCCGCCCCCGAGGCCGCGGACCTCATCTCGGTCCACATCTACCAGGCCTCGTTCGTCACCTGGAACTTCGGCACCGGCTCCGCGATGTCCGTCCTGCTGCTGCTCTTCCTGCTGGTGGTGACGGGCGCGTACCTGCTGCTCACCTCGCGCGGACGGAGGACCTCCGATGTCTGACTCCTACAGGTCCCTCCCTACCTCCCCCTACAGGTCCCCGATGGCCCCGCCGCGCTCCTTCCTCTGGTCCCGGCGGATCTTCCTCACCCTGCTCACCGGGTTCGTCCTGGTGCCGGTGTACGTCATGGTCTCCAGCTCGCTGAAGCCGCTGGCCGACGTCACCGGCAAGTTCCGCTGGCTGCCGAGCGGCCTGACGATCCGCCCGTACATCGACATCTGGTCGACGGTCCCGCTGGCGAGGTACTTCGTGAACTCGCTGATCGTGGCGGGCGCGGCGACGGTCTGCTCGGTGGTGATCGCGGTCTTCGCCGCGTACGCCGTGAGCCGCTACGACTTCCGCGGCAAGCGCGTCTTCACCGTCACCGTGCTGTCCACCCAGATGTTCCCGGGCATCCTCTTCCTCCTCCCGCTGTTCCTCCTCTACGTCAACATCGGCAACGCCACCGGCATCGCCCTGTTCGGCTCCCGCGGCGGCCTGATCCTGACGTACCTCACCTTCTCCCTCCCGTTCTCCATCTGGATGCTGATCGGCTACTTCGACTCGGTGCCGCGCGACCTGGACGAGGCGGCACTGGTGGACGGCTGCGGACCGCTCGGCGCGCTGTTCCGCGTCGTGGTGCCGGCCGCGGTGCCCGGCATCGTCGCCGTCGCCGTGTACGCCTTCATGACCGCCTGGGGCGAGGTGCTCTTCGCCTCCGTGATGACCAACGACACCACCCGCACGCTCGCCGTGGGCCTGCAGGGCTACTCCACGCTCAACGACGTGTACTGGAACCAGATCATGGCCGCCTCGCTCGTCGTCAGCGTGCCCGTGGTCGCCGGATTCCTGCTGCTCCAGCGTTACCTCGTCGCCGGGCTGACGGCAGGAGCCGTCAAGTGACCAACCGCTTTGATCCCGAAGGGGCTTCTGTGACCATCGATCTCGCCGCGCTCCCGCACGACTTCCTCTGGGGCACGGCCACCTCGGCGTACCAGATCGAGGGAGCCGTCGCCGAGGACGGCCGCTCGCCGTCCATCTGGGACACCTTCTCCCACACCCCGGGCAAGATCGACAACGACGACGACGGTGACACCGCCTGCGACCACTACCACCGCTGGCGCGAGGACATCGCCCTGATGCGGCGCCTGGGCACCAACGCCTACCGGCTGTCCATCGCCTGGCCGCGCGTCGTGCCCGGCGGCGACGGCCCGGTGAACGCCAAGGGCCTCGCCTTCTACGACGAGCTGATCGACGGCCTGCTGGAAGCGGGCATCACCCCGTCCGTCACCCTCTACCACTGGGACCTCCCGCAGGTTCTCCAGGACCGGGGCGGCTGGCCCGAGCGGGCGACCGCCGAGCACTTCGCCGCCTACGCCTCGGTGGTCGCCGAACGCCTGGGCGACCGGGTCAGCCGCTGGGCCACCCTCAACGAGCCGTCCTGCTCCGCCTGGATCGGCCACCTGGAGGGCAAGATGGCCCCCGGTCTCACCGACCTGACCGCGGCCGTCCGCTCCTCGTACCACCTCCTGCTCGGTCACGGCCTGGCCGTACGGGCGATCCGCGCCGCCGCCCCGAACGCCCGGATCGGCATCGTCAACAACCTCTCCACCGTCCACCCCGCCACCGACCGCCCCGAGGACCTGGCGGCCGCCCGCCGCCACGACGGCCACGTCAACCGCTGGTGGCTGGACCCGGTGCACGGCCGCGGCTTCCCCGCCGACATGCGCGAGGTCTACGGCGTCGACCTCCCCGAACGCCCCGGCGACGCGGAGACCATCGCCGCGCCCCTGGACTGGCTCGGCCTCAACTACTACTTCCCGGCGTACGTCGAGGACGACCCCACCGGCCCGGCACCCCACGCCCGTTCGGTACGCCGCCCGGACGTGCCGCGCACCGGCATGGACTGGGAGATCGACGCCGGCGGCATCGAAGCCCTGCTCCTGCGCCTCACCGACGACTACGGCGCCCGCAAGCTCTACGTCACCGAGAACGGCTCCGCCTTCCCGGACGTCGTCCGCCCCGACGGCACCATCGACGACCCCGAACGCCAGGACTACCTCGTCCAGCACCTGGCCGCCTGCGCCTCCGCCGCCCGCAAGGGCGCCCCCCTCGCCGGCTACTTCGCCTGGTCCCTCCTGGACAACTTCGAATGGGCCTACGGCTACGACAAGCGCTTCGGCCTCGTCCACGTCGACTACCGGACCCAGGCGCGCACCATCAAGGGCAGCGGCCGGCGGTACGCGGAGATCGTACGGGCGCACCGGGAGGGGGAGAGGAAGGCCGCGTAGGACGGTGACGACGCCGCCGACGCCCCCGGGCGTACGGCCCTCGGGGCCCGGTGCGCACCTCGCACCGGGCCCCGAGTTGCCGGACCCTGCTCCCGGCGGACTGGTCGTCCGCCGGGTGGTGCGGCGGGGCGCCGGGGCTCAACTCGCCGGCACCGTGTCCTCGTAGGCGGTGCCGGACGACCGGTAGGCGGCTATCTTCGCGCTGACCTGGGCCGGTGTGAGCACCTGATTCTTGACGTGCAGGACGTAGTCGATCTGCTCCTGATAGGACCTGGGGGTGGTGGACGTCTGGCCGTTGAGGTCGATCAGCCACTGGTTGAAGTTGATCGACATGGGGCGTTCGGGCAGGTAGGCGGCGTCGTGGGTGCCGAACAGCTGCCCGTCGACGTAGTACTTGATGGTGCTGTCGTCGATGGTCAGCATCAGGTCGTGCCAGCCGTCGTAGCTCTGGCGGCCCTCGGTGTGCTGGTTGACCGCCTGCCACGGGTCGGGGTTGTAGGTCTCCCAGGAGGTGGTGTACAGGATGTCGGACGGCTCGCCCCAGCCGCCGTTGGGCAGGTACTCGAAGTCGTACTCGGAGTAGTCGTCGGCCATCGGGGCCTTGAGGTCGTTGATGGTGAAGAACGTCTGCACCAGGTGGTCGCCGTCGGGGCCGGAGGTCGGGACGTCGTTGAACTTCACGCGGGCCGCGTAGGTGCCGTTCTTGAACTTGGTCGCCTTGGTGAGCACCTCGGTCTGCTCGGTGCCGGAGGCGGTGCCGTTGGTGGAGGTCTCCAGGTTCATGACGGTGTTGCCGCCGCTGCTGGGGAAGGTGACGTTGGACGGGTCCCAGGTGGCGCCCGGAACGCCGGGGCCGCCGGAGTTGGAGCGCACCGACCAGCCGTGGGCGGAGATCGCGGGGTCGGTGTACGAGCTGTAGCTGAAGTCGTCCCACAGAGTGCCGGAGCCGTCCGACGGTGGCGGGGTGGTCGGCGGGTCGGTGGGCGGGTCGGTGGGCGTGTTGCCTTCGGGGGCGGTGCCCCAGACAAGGGAGCCGCCGCGGGTTGCGGTGACCCTGCTCCAGTCGCCGTACGAGGTCTGGGTGGCGCTGAAGGAGTAGTCGTCGCTCTGCCGCAGGGTCTGCCAGTTGGACTGGTAGAAGCGCAGTTGCATGTCGCCGGTGTCGGCGCCCGGTGCGAGGGAACCGGCACCGGAGGTGAAGCCGATCTCCAGGTAGCGGTCGGCGGTGTCGGTGGGGTGGGCGAGGGTGCCGAAGGTGCCGGTGATGTTGGCACAGCCCTTCACCGCCCAGGAACAGGCGAAGCGGTACGTCGCGCCGGCCGAGTCGGCCTTGAAGTAGTAGCGGAGTTTGACCTCGCTGAGCGGCAGGGCGGCGGTGCCGGTGTTCTTCACCTTGAACCACGGCTCGCTCTGGTCGGCGGTGGCACCGGTGGCGCTGGTGCGGTACTGCACCGAGAGGGCGTCGGCGGCGCTGGCGGTGCTGGGCAGGGCGGCCAGGGCGGTGGCGCCCAGGGCCGTGACGGCGGCGGCAGCGGCCGTGGCGCGAAGACGCCGGCGGCGCTGCCCGGCGGGCCCGTTCTCGTTGCTGGTCACAGTGGTGTCCTCTCCGTGAGCGATCGGGTGGATGTCATGCGGAGGGCGCTGTACTGGCGGGCGTCATCGTGGACGATGGCGCGGTCGGACTGCGATGGCGGCGGACGCCGAGGGCGTCCAGTCGGGGGATGTGCGCGGTGAGCCGGGCGGTGAAGTCCCGCCAGGCCGTGGGCCCGGTCCAGGCCCGGTCGGCGAGCGCGCACAGCCGGGGGTAGGCGAGGCGGTCGAGGTCGGCGGCGGTGGGGGCGAACTCGGTCCACAGCTGTGCCTGGGTGCCGCGGACCCGCCCGCCGCCCGGGGCGGCCGTCCGTGGCTCGGGGTCTCCGCCGTGGACGGCGGGCAGGTCGACGATCGCGCCGGGCTGGGCGGGTGGGCCGTGAGGGCTGTCGTCCTGGGCGTAGTCGAGGTAGGTGGTGCGGTGGTGGGTGAGGACGACGTCGCGGCCGTGGCGGAGTGCTTCGGCGGCGTGGGCGGGGTCGCGCCAGCTCATCACCGTGAACCCCGGCGGTAGCAGGGCGCCGTCTTCGGCCCAGCCGACGGGGTGGCGGCCGTGATCCAGCAAGTAGGCGCCCGCCTGGCCCAGGAGCCAGCCGTGGAGGGCCGCCGGTCCGGGCAGTCGTTCCGCGGCCACGCGGGCACGGGCGCGGGGGCTCTGCTCCCATTCGGTCGTGGGGCACTCGTCTCCGCCCAGGTGGATGTAGGGGGAGGGGAAGACGTCCATCACCTCGGCGAGTACGGCGCGGCAGAAGTCGAGCACCTCGTCGTGGACGCCGAGGATGGTGTCGCACACGCCCCATCGCGTCCACACGTCGAGCCTGCGCTCGGGGTGGTTGCCCAGGTGGGGGTAGGCGGCGAGGGCGGCGCGGACGTGGCCGGGCATCGCGACCTCCGGTACCACGGACACGCCGCGCCGTGCCGCGTAGGCGACGAGGCCGGTGAGTTCCGCGCGGGTGTACGCACCGCCGTGCGGGCGGCCGTCGAAGCCGGCGGGGCTGTCGGGGCTGTCGGGGCCGAGCATCGACTCGGCTCGGTGGGCGCCGGCCGTGGTGAGGCGGGGGTAGGAGGTGACGGGCATGCGCCAGCCCTGGTCGTCGGTGAGGTGCAGGTGGAGGACGTTGAGCTTGTGCAGGGCGAGCAGGTCGACGTGCCGGCGGAGGGTGGCGGCGTCGTGGAAGTGACGTGCGACATCGATCATCAGGCCCCGCCAGGGGTGGCGGGGGACGTCGGTGATCTCGGTGCAGGGAAGTTCCCAGACCTCCCGGCGGGCCGCGGCCGGGGGCGGGGCGAGTGCCTCGGGCGGCAGGAGCTGGCGGATGGTCTGGACGCCGCGGAGCAGGCCCATGGGATGGGCGGCGCGCAGCAGGACGGAGTGCGGGGAGATGGTGAGTCCGTACCCCTCCTGCCCCAGGCCGCCGAGTTGGCGGTCGACGGTGAAGGTGACGGTGCCGGACGAGGAGGGGGCCAGGGGTAGTCCGATGGCGGGTGAGAGGAGTGTGCGCAGCAGGTCGGCGGCGCCTTCGGCTTCGCCGGTGGCGCGGACGGCGGTGGTGGCGTCGAGGGTGAAGTGGCCGGAACGGTGGACCTGCCGTGTGGGCCGGGGCAGCAGAACCTGTTCTCGGCGGAGTGAGGACACGGGCGGGCGGCCTTCCGGGGAGGGGCGGGCGGGGAGCGGGTGCGGTGTGCCGGGGCTGTCTGCGGGCAGGGCGGGGCAGGGCGAGGCGGTGGGCGTCGGGGCTCTGTGCGGGGGAGGGGCAGACGGTGGGTGCCGGAGCCGTCCGAGGGCAGCGGGGTGACACGGCGGGCGTCAGCCCTTGACCGCCCCCGAGGCCAGGCCGGAGGTGACATGGCGTTGGAGCAGCAGGAAGACGACGAGGGCGGGGAGCGCGAAGAGGGTGGAGGCGGCCATGGTGGCGCCCCAGTCCGTGCCGAAGGTGTTCTGGAAGGAGGACAGCCACACCGGCAGGGTGCGGTGGTCCTGGTTCTTGATGATCAGGAAGTTGGCGTAGGCGAACTCGTTCCAGGCGGTGATGAACCCGAAGAGCGAGGTGGCCATCAGCCCCGGAGCGAGCAGGGGCAGGGCGACCCGCAGGAACGCCCCGGGCCGGGTGCAGCCGTCGACCTGCGCGGCCTCCTCCAGCTCCGGCGGGATGGTGGCGATGAAGCCGCGCAGCACGATGATGGTGAACGGCAGCGTGATCGTGAAGTACACCAGCGTCAGGGTGAGCAGCCGGTCCAGCATGCCGGTGTCGCGGGCGATGATGTAGACCGGGATGATCAGCGACTCCCACGGGGCCATCTGCGCGACGAAGACGGCGAGGACGAACTGCCGGCGTCCCCGCCACCGCATCCGGGCCACGGCGAACGCGGCACCCAGGGCAACGACCAGCGACAGCAGGACCGCACCGGCGGTGACCAGGAGGCTGTTGCGCCAGAACTGGGCGAAGCCGGCCGCGTGGACGGCGGTGCGGAAGTGCTCCAGGGTCCAGGTGTGCGGCACCAGTTGCGGGGTGGAGGACTGGATGTCACGCGACGGCTTGAACGCCGTCGTGGCCATCCAGTAGACGGGGAACAGGCAGACCAGCACCGTCAGGGCGGCGCCCGCGTGGAGCGGCAGACGGCGCAGACGGCGCACGGGGCTCCGGCGGACCGCCGCGCCGGCGGGGCGCACGACGCTCACAGCTCCTCCTCCTGGCGGAACATCTGGCGGAAGTAGAGGACCAGGACGCCCGACATGAGGACCACGGTGACCATGGAGGCCGCCGAGCCGAGGTCGTAGCGCTGGCTGGAGAGGGCGGTCTGCACCGCGTAGACCGGCAGGATGGTGGTGGCGTCGCCGGGGCCTCCCTTGGTCATCACCCAGATCTGCACGAACGCCCTGAAGGTCCAGATCACTTCGAGGCAGAGGACGAGCATCACGATCGGCCGGATGACCGGGAAGGTGACCGATCTGAGGATCCGCAGGGCGCCGGCGCCGTCGATGCGGGCGGACTCGTTCAGTTCGGCGGGAACGGTGGTGAGCGCCGAGTACAGGGTGATGGCGGCGAACGGGACCGACTGCCACACCACGAGGGCGACGAGGATGGCGAAGGCCGCCGTGCCGTGGGCGAACCAGGGGTAGCGCTCGAAGGAGCCGAAGCCGAGGGAGGTCAGGAGCCAGTTGACGACGCCGAACTCGGAGTGGAAGAGCCACTGGAACACGGTGGTGGCCGCGACCACCGGCATCGCCCAGGCCAGGACGAGGGAGCTGAGCACAGCGGTCCGCCAGACGCGGCCGAGTCGCTCGGTCATCAGCGCCACGAGCAGCGCGATCACCATGATGAGGACGACGTTCACGGCCATGAAGAGGAACGTGCGGCGCACCACCGTCCAGAACCGTGGATCGGTCAGCAGCGTCCGGTAGTTGTCCAGGCCGACGAACCTGGCGTCCCCCGAGATGAGTTCGCGCAGGCGGAAGTCCTGCAAGGAGATCAGGACGGCTCGGGCGAGGGGGTAGACCAGCAGGTAGAGCATGCCGAGCACAGCGGGCGCCACCAGCAGGTAGGGCCAGGGACCGCCGTGGTGACGTGCGGCGCCGCGGGCGGTCGGTGGGACGGACACCCGGTGCCGCCGGTGCGGGGCGGCGCGGGGGACGGCGCGTTCTCGGATGGCCGACACGGCCCCTCCTTTCGTACGGTGGCGGGCGGGGGACCGGCGATGCGGACGGCGGGGGCCGTCCGGGCACCGGTCCGAGGGGTCAGGAGGCGCTGTTCATCGCCCGGGTGATCTCCGCGGACGCCTTCGTCGCCTCCTGCTTCATGTCGCCGCCGGTGAGGGAGGCGGTCATGTAGTCCTTGATCGGGTTCTCGGCCTCGACGGCGGCCCACCCCGGCGTGTTGGGCGTGGCCCGGCCCTGGGCGGCGCCGACGGCCATCGCCGCGGCTCCGGGGTCGGAGGCCACGGCGGAGGCGAGGGAGGTCTTGTTCGGTACGTAGCTCATGGCCAGGGCGAGCTTCGTCTGCCAGGTGTCCCCGGTCAGTTCCTTGACGAAGGTGTAGGCGGCGTCCTGGTGCCGGGAAGCGGCCGGAATGACGAGGTCGGAACCGCCGGTGAAGACCGCACCCGGCTTGTCGGCGGTCTTGCCCGGGACGGGGAAGAAGCCGAGCTTGCCCTTGAGCGCGGGGTTGTGCTGGACGATGACGTTGGCTCCGCCGGGAACCGAGATGATCTGTGCGACCTTGCCCTTGGCCATCACCTCGGCCTGCGGCGGGTTCGCCTCGTCGGCGTCCTTCGGTCCCTTCCCCAGCGCCTGGAGCTGCTTGTAGAACTCCATCGCGGCCAGGGCTTGGGGGGTGTCGAGGGTGCCCTTCCACTTGCCGCCGTCCCGGACCGCCAGGTCGCCGCCCTCGTCCCAGATGAAGCCGGCCAGGGCGTACCAGGTCTGGCCGGTGAGGTAGATGCCCTGTTGGTCTCCCGTGTTCAGTTTCTTCGTCGCGGCGATCCACTGATCCCGGGTCTTGATGGCGGCCGGGTCGACGCCGGCCTGTCTCAGCAGGTCCTTGCGGTAGATGACCACGCGGTTGGCGGCGTAGTACGGGATGCCGTACTGCTTGCCGTCCCAAGCGCCTGGCTCGGCCAGTCCCTTGAGCCAGGTGTCGCCGCCGAGATCGGCCTTCTTGCCGGTGAGGTCGAGCAGGCCGCCGCTCTGGGCGTACTGGGCGACCTGGGTGTTGCCGACCTCGATGACGTCGGGCGCGTCATTGCTGGCAAGAGCGGCGGTGACCTTCTGGCCGATGCCGTCCCACTCCTGGATCTGGATCTTCAGGTCGATGTCGGGATGTGCCTTGCTGAAACCGTCGGTGAACTCCTTCTGGAAGGCCGCGGAGACACTGTCCCGCATCAGCCAGACGGTCAGCTCCGACCTGCCCCCGTCCGCACCGGTGGCGTCGTCGGAGCCGCCGGAGCAGGCACAGAGGAGGGTACTCAGCGTGAGCAGGGACGCACCGGTGAGCAAGCGCAACTTCACGGTTCACCTCGGGAGAGCTCATGGATGGCGCGGAGCAGGAAGGGCACCAACCAGGAACCTGACCAGTTGGATAGCTGGACAGATGACCTGCTGATGGGGGATGAAAATGGCATGGACCAATGAGGCCGTCAACCCTCCGAACAACAAAGGAATTTGCGGGACATCGGGGGCTGGGTGTCATCCTTCCATCGTTGACCAGCGGACATAACTGGTCCTGACCAGTACAGTGTTGTGGTCGGTACAGCGGAAAGTGGTTACCTGCGCATGCGCTGCACGGGCGGGAGAGGGGACGACGCGGATGAGTGACAGGGAGCCGGACACGGTTCGGCCGGCCGCTGCGGAGGCCGGTGCGGGTGCGGGGGCAGGGCCGGATGCGCCGGCCGACGTGCCGCGTCCCGGCGACGGCGGGTCGGCGGAGAGTCACCCCGGTGGTGTGCTCAAACGCGAGCGGGTCCGCGACGCGGTGCTGGAGATGGTCGAGGAACGCAAGCCGGGTGACGCGATTCCCTCCGAACGGACCCTGTGCGCCCGGCTCGGCGTGTCCCGGCCCACACTGCGAGCGGCCGTGGACGAACTGGTCAGCGCGGGCATTCTCGTGCGCGAACACGGCCGGGGGATGTTCGTCGCCCCCGAGAAGATCACTCAGGAACTCGTGCCGGGCCATCACTCGCTGAGCGTGCCTCAGGCGTCAGGGGTGTGGGCGAGCAGGCTGCTGGAGTTCACCACCGTGCCGGCGGGCGCCCGGGTGGGGCGCAGGCTGCGCCTTTCTCCCGCCGCGCAGATCGTCTACGTGGCCCGGCTGCGACTGGTCGACGGCGCCCCCATGGCGATCGAGCACCTGCACATTCCGGCCGCCCTGGTACCCGGCCTGACCGCCCGCGAACTGGAACACGGCGACCTCTACGAGCATTTGCGCACGCACCACGGCGTCCATGTGAGCGAGGCCACCCAGACGATCGAGCCCACCGTGGTGACCCGAGCCGAGGCAGAGGTGCTCGACATGCCGGAGCTCTCCCCGGCGCTGTTGTTCGAGCGTCTGACCACGGACAGTGGCGGGCGCCCGGTGGAATACGTCCACTCCCTCTACCGCGGTGACCGATACCGCATCGTCTCCCGTCTGACACTCGGGGCTGACACGGTGCCCGCCACGCCGCCCGTCGGACACCATCCGGGTATCCCCCCGGGCGACTTCTCCCAGGGCGACCCGCTTGCCGCGTCGACGCTGGGCGACGTCCAAGGGGAGCGCTGATCCGGCCGGGTCCGGCGGCGCGCCACCGACGGTCCCTCCTCGACGGCTTCGAATGTGCCTATGGCTACGACAAGTGCTGGCTACGACAAGCGCTTCGGCCCCGGCCACGTCGACTACAAGGCAGCGGCCGGCGGTACGCGGAGATCGTGCGGACGCCTCGGGAAGGGGGGAGGAAGGCCGCGCAGGGAGGACCCGCCCTCATTCACTGGATCGGGTGATCTCCGGCGTGGCGGGCACGGGCGGTTGGTGCGGCTCGTTCGATGTGTGACGGGATCTTCGGGCGGACGACCGACGCCGGTGACCACGAAGGAGACACACATGGGACTGTACTTCCACCACAACCCGGACGGCACCGTAACCGGTCGGAACGACGACACGGGCTTCACCGTGACACTCGCCGACGAGGAAGAGGTGAAGCGGAGGCTGTACGAGGACGCCGGATGGGAGTACACACCCCCGCCTCCGCCCGTCCCACCAGGTTTTCACCGGTTCTTCCTGGTGGACGACTCCTTCGACGCCGGCGGCTTCGAGGACGAGAGGTACGCGGCCCTGCGGGCGGATCCGCCGGAGGGCTGTGTACCGGCCGACTGGGGGGGCTTCGCCCTTGAGTGCGAGCGCCCCGGGAAGTCGCTCCTCGACGCCGTGGCCGGCACGGTCGCGGAGATCCGCCGCGAGCACGGGCTCGTGTTGAACAGTCTGGGCGTCGAGAAGCCTGACGAATGGCTCGGCGACGACAGAGACGGCTACCCGGCGCAGATCCTGGCGCACCTGCTGCTGATGGCCGCTCACCGGGCCTCGCTGCTGGGATACGGCCGCAAGGACCTGGTCCGGCTGCTCGACGCGGCGGGCGTCGTGTAGGCGACCGCTCGGCCTGTACGCGGGAGTGTCTGAACCGGAGCGTCACGCCCGCACGTATGCGCCGTGCGTGGGAGGATGCCGGGCGATGGGCGCGTCGGCGGCGGTACGGAGTCTTCGCGCCGTGGTGTTCGCCGCGGTGTGTGTGCTGCTCGCCGCCGCCGGACACGGGCTCGCCATGGGGGACATGCCGCCGCTGTGGGTGTGCGGTGCCGCCTTCGCGGGCGTGTTCGTCGCCGGGTGGCTGCTGGGCGGGCGGGAGCGGTCCTTGCCGGGGATCGGCGCGATGATGCTCGCCACGCAGGCGGCCCTGCACTTCGGCTTCGACGCGACGCGGGCCGGCATGGGGCATCCGGGCGGGCACGGTCCCCTTCCCGCCCTGTCGCCGATCCATCCCATGCCCTCCATGCCGGCCGTATCGGCCATGCCGATGTCCGGCCATGGTGTGCACGCCGTGGTCGCGCACGGCATGCACATGGTGTCCGCGCACGGCATGCACATGGTGTCCGCGCACGTCCACGGCGTGCCCTCGCCGGCCATGCCCTCACGCACGCTCAGCCCGTACGCCGTGGCCGTCCACGTCCTGGCCGCGCTCGTCGCGTCCTGGTGGCTGCGGTGCGGCGAGGCGGCGTTGTGGTCGCTGCTGCGCCGGGCCGTCGCCTTCGTACCGGGGCTCGTGGCATGGTGGCGGGCCGCGGCCGCGCCGCTGCCCGCACCGGCCGTGCGCGGTTCCCGCGCCTTCGCCGTGGCCTCGCTGTCACGGTCGCTCCTGCTGCGGCACGCCGTCAGCCGGCGCGGTCCGCCGCTCCGGATCCCGTACCCCGTCCGAACCCCCACACCACCTTCCAGTACGGAGATCCATCAGTCATGTCCACGATGCGTACCAACGGCGCCCTGCGCCGGGCCGGCCTCGTCACCGCTCTCGCCGCGGCCGGAGTGCTCACCGCTGCGGGCGCCGCGTTCGCTCACGTCACCGTCCACCCCGACAGTTACGCCAAGGGGGCCTCGGACGGTGTGCTGACCTTCCGGGTGCCCAACGAGGAGGACTCGGCCGGCACCACCAAGGTCCAGGTGTACCTGCCCACCGACCACCCCCTCCTCGGCGTGCTCGTCACCCCGCAGGACGGCTGGACCGCCAAGGTCACCGAGACCAAGCTCAAGAAGCCGGTCAAGACCGACGACGGGACCATCACCGACGCGGTCTCCGAAATCACGTGGACCGGTGGGAAGATCGGCCCCGGCCAGTACCAGGACTTCGACGTCGCCTTCGGTCAACTTCCCGAGGACACCGGGCAGCTGGTCTTCAAGACCCTGCAGACGTACTCCGACGGCAAGGTCGTCCGCTGGATCGAGGAGCCGCAGGGCGGCGACGAGCCGGAGAACCCCGCGCCGGTGCTGAAGCTCACCGCCGCAGACGGCGAGGGGACCGCGGCGGCCGCGGGGGAGGCCAAGGCCGCCTCCGCATCGTCCACTGCCTCATCCGGCGGCGATTCCACCGCCCGCGGCCTCGGAATCGCCGGGCTGGTCGTTGGCGTGCTCGGTCTCGCCGCGGCCGTCTTCGCCGTCGTACGGACGCGGTCGGCGCGGTCGTAGCCCCGTATCTCCCGCACGCGGAACGGCCCGGATCACTTTCCCGTGATCCGGGCCGTCGCTCCTCTGGCGCGTCGGTCGGGCAGCCGGTGCCTGCTCCAGCAGCCCCTCCGCCGGGGCCGCCGCCGAGGGTCAGCCGGCAGACCTCGCAGGAGGTCGAGCGGGATGTCGACGGCCTGCCGAAGTTGGTCACCTCGGTCCTGGTGGGCGGCAAGGACTACTACGACCACCGCTGTGAGGCGCGTGGCTGATCGTCTCGACGCGTGACGTCAAGCCGCCCGCGCGCCCTCCATCATCTCGTCGACGGGTTCCCCGGCGCGGGCCGTGGCGGATTTTTTGAGGGGCTCGATGACGGGGGTCGCCTCCCGCACCGCCTGGGTGCTGGCCGCGGCAGCGACCCGCATCCGCGAGGTCCGCCACAGCCACACCACGTCGCGCCCGAAAGACCACACCAGCAGCGCCAGCGCCACCAGCACCACGCCCACGTTCGCCCGGTGCGGCAGCAGGCCCGCGCCCGCCAGGAGCAGGAGGATGCCCTGGAGCGCGGCCACCGTCTTGCGGGCCGTGCTCGGGGGGAGCGGGGCGTTGAGCCAGGGCAGGGCGCGGGCGGCGGCGACGAAGGCGTAGCGCATGGAGCCGATCAGGAGGACCCAGGGGCCCAGGTCCATCGAGACGTAGACGCTGAGCACCAGGATCAGGAAGGCGTCGACCTCCATGTCGAAGCGGGCGCCCAGTGCCGTGGTCGTGCCGGTGCGACGGGCCACCTTGCCGTCGACGCCGTCCAGGATCAGGGCCACCGCCGTCAGGCCGACCAGCAGGGAGACCGGCGGCGAGCTCTCGAAGGAGTCCGCGACCAGTGCCGTGACGCCGCCGACGAGGGTGGCCCGGCCCAGGGTGACCCGGTTGGCCGCGCCGAAGGAGCGCAGTCGCGAACGGTGCAGGGCCCGGGAGAGCACCGCCCAGGTGGCGATCGCGAAGACCAGGCCGGTCACCCAGCCCGCCGGGCCCATGCCGATCGCCGTGCCGAGCAGGGCCAGGAGCAGGATCTGCACGCCCGCGCCCACGGCGGTCTCCTGCTGGGCCGGCCTGAGGCCTGACCTGGCGTCGTACGTGTTGTTCAGGGCCACCGCACACCCTCCGGCCGAGTGACAGAGTCGATCAACGCCGCGTACTGTGCGCGGCCTGTGCACATCTCCGTACGTGAACAACTTCCCGATCGTTCAGGAGGCCGCCCATGAACCGTTCCGCACGTGCGTTCTGGCTCCGTTCGCCAGGCGAGGGCGAGGTGCGTGACATGCGTCTTCCGGAGCCCGGCGAGGGCGAGGTCGTCGTGCGGGCGCTGTACTCCGGGATCAGCCGGGGCACGGAGACGCTGGTGTTCCGCGGCCAGGTGCCCGCCAGTCAGTACGACGCCATGCGGGCGCCGTTCCAGGAGGGCGACTTCCCGGGGCCGGTGAAGTACGGCTACCTGAGCGTGGGGGTGGTGGAGGAGGGCCCGGGCGAGCTGGTCGGGCGTACGGTCTTCTGCCTCTATCCGCACCAGACCCGGTACGCCGTCCCGGCCGCCGCCGTGACCCCCGTACCGGAGTCCGTTCCCGCCGAGCGGGCCGTGCTCGCGGGTACCGTCGAGACCGCCGTCAACGCCCTGTGGGACGCCGCGCCCCTGATCGGCGACCGGATCGCCGTCGTCGGCGGCGGGATGGTCGGCTGCTCGGTGGCCGCGCTGCTGGCCCGGTTCCCCGGAGTGCGCGTCCAGCTGGTGGACGCCGATCCCGCCCGTGCCAAGGTGGCCGAGGCCCTCGGTGTCGGCTTCGCCCTGCCCGGGGAGGCGCTCGGGGAGTGCGACCTCGTGGTGCACGCCAGCGCCACCGAGCAGGGCCTGGCCCGTGCCCTGGAACTGCTCACCGCCGAGGGCACGGTCGTCGAACTCAGCTGGTACGGCGACCGGAGGGTCTCCCTTCCGCTCGGCGAGGCCTTCCACTCCCGCCGGCTGGTCATCCGCAGCAGCCAGGTCGGCACCGTCTCGCCGGCCCGCCGCGGCAACCGTACGTACGCCGACCGGCTCGCCCTCGCCCTCGACCTGCTCGCCGCCCCGGAGTTGGACGCCCTCGTCACCGGAGAGAGCACGTTCGAGGAGCTGCCCCGGGTCATGCCGGGGCTCGCCTCCGGGGAGATCCCGGCCCTGTGCCACCGAGTCCGCTACGACACGGACGCCTGAGTCCCGGAAGAGAGAGTGAGAACAGCTGAACAAGGGGAGGTGGGCAGCCGTATTACTCCGCATCCCCGGCCGGGACCGGCGGGGATCAGACGCGCCGTACCTGGAGGGTCGTTCGTTGTTCAGCATCACCGTCCGTGATCACATCATGATCGCCCACAGCTTCCGCGGCGAGGTGTTCGGGCCCGCGCAGCGGCTGCACGGAGCCACCTTCCTCGTGGACGCCACGTTCCGGCGCGAGCAGCTCGACGACGACAACATCGTCGTCGACATCGGGCTGGCCACCCAGGAGCTGGGCGCGGTCGTGAGCGAGCTGAACTACCGCAACCTCGACAACGAACCCGACTTCGCCGGGATCAACACCTCCACGGAGTACCTGGCCAAGGTCATCGCCGACCGGCTCGCCGAACGGATCCACAAGGGCGCCCTGGGCGAGGGCGCCAGGCAACTGGCCGGCCTCGCCGTCACCCTGCACGAGTCGCACGTCGCGTGGGCGAGTTACGAGCGTGCCCTGTGACCGACATGACCGTGCACCGTCCCCCGCCCCTCGCGTTCGTGCCCGCGCCGCGCTCGGGCCGCCATCACGTCGGGATCATCCCCATGTCCCTGCGCACCGTGCACTTCGTCCTGCCGGGCGGCGTCGACGACCCGGCCACACCGAGCGGCGGCAACGCCTACGACCGCCGGGTCAGCCTCGACCTGCCCGGCTTCGGCTGGCAGGTCCGGCCGCACCCCGTGCACGGCGACTGGCCGCGCCCGGGCGCCGCGGCCCGCACCGAACTCGCGCGGGTGCTGAGGGAGTTGCCGGACGGCGCCGTCGTCCTCCTGGACGGGCTCGTCGCCTGCGGCGTCCCCGAGATCGTCGTCCCTGAGGCCGAACGGCTGCGCCTGGCCGTCCTCGTCCATCTCCCGCTCGGCGACGAGACCGGGCTCGAACCCGCCGTGGCCGCCGAACTGGACGCGCGGGAACGGCAGGTGCTGCGGGCCGCTCCCGCCGTCGTCGCCACCAGCGACTGGGCGGTCCGCCGACTCGTCTCCCACCACGGGCTCGTCCCCGACCGGGTCCACGTCGCCGCGCCGGGCGCCGACATCGCGCCCCTCGCCCCCGGCACCGACGGTGTCTCACGGCTGTTGTGCGTCGCCGCCGTGACGCCGCGCAAGGGGCAGCACCGGCTGGTCGAGGCCCTGGCCGCGGTCACGGACCTGCCGTGGAGCTGCGAGTGCGTCGGCGCCCTGACCCAGGACCCCGCCTACGTCGCCCGGCTGCGCGACCTGATCGCCAGGCACGGCCTTCAGGACCGCTTCCACCTCGTCGGACCGCGGGCCGGCGCCGACCTCGACGCCCGCTACGCCGCCGCCGACCTGATGGTCCTCGCCTCCTACGCCGAGACCTACGGCATGGCCGTCACCGAGGCGCTCGCACGCGGCATCCCCGTGCTGGCCACGGACGTCGGCGGAGTCCCCGAGGCGGTCGGCCGCGCCCCCGACGGCGGGGTGCCCGGCATCCTCGTCCCGCCGGAGGACCCCGTCGCCCTTGCCGGGGAGCTGCGCGGCTGGTTCGGCGAGGCCGACGTGCGCCGCCGGCTCAAGGCCGCCGCCCGGGGCCGCCGCGCGGCCCTCGACGGCTGGGCGACGACCGCCCGCAGCCTGGCCGGCGTCCTCGCCCGACTCCCCGAGGAACCCCGGAGGGCGGCATGAGGAAGACGACCGCGCTGCCTGCCGGCCCCGAATCGGTGACCCCCGACGGGGACCTCGCACCCGCTTCCGCTTCCGCTTCCGCTTCCGACGCGGTGATCCCCGGCGCCGGTCCCGCCCCCCGGCCCGGTGAGCGGGCCACCGTGCGTCTGCGGGCGGGCGCGCCCGAGCAACCTCCGTCCCGGCACACACCGGAGGAGCCGCTGTCCCGGCACGCGCCCGAGAAGCCGCCGTCCCGGCACGCGCCCGAGGAGCCGTCCCGCTTCGTGCCCGAGGAGCCGTCCCGGTACGCGCCCGAGTGGCTGCGGCTGCGGGAGGCGGCCGACGCGGCGGCGCGGGCCACGGAACTGCTTGGTCCGCTGCGGACCCGCCTCGCCGACCGGGCGGACCCGCACGGCGGGCTCGTCGTGCACGACCTGGGCTGCGGCACCGGCTCGATGGGCCGCTGGCTCGCCCCCCGGCTGGACGGCGCACAGCACTGGATCCTGCACGACCGCGACCCCTACCTGCTGCACTTCGCCGCCGTGGGTGCCGCGGGCGCCGCCGCCGACGGCAGCCGGATCACCGTGGAGACACGGCGCGGTGACGTCGCCCGGCTGACCCCGGACGCCCTGGCCGGCGCCAGTCTGGTGACGGCGTCCGCGCTGCTGGACGTCCTCACCCGTGAGGAGGTCGCCGCCCTCGCCGCCGCCTGCGCCGGGGCGGGCTGCCCCGCGCTGCTCACCCTGTCCGTGGTCGGCCGGGTCGAGCTGACCCCGGCCGACCCGCTGGACGCCGAGCTCACCGAGGCGTTCAACGCCCACCAGCGCCGGACCGGACTGCTCGGCCCGGACGCGGTGACGGCGGCCCGCGAGGCCTTCGCCGCGCACGGCGCCGACGTACGCGTGTGTCCGAGCCCCTGGCGACTCGGACCCGACCAGCGCGAACTGACCGCCCAGTGGCTGCGCGGCTGGGTCGCCGCGGCCGTCGAGCAGCGCCCCGAACTGAGGGGGCGCGCCGACCATTACCTCGCCGAGCGCCTGGAAGCCTGCGCGGCGGGGGAGTTGCGGGTGGTCGTCCACCACAGCGACCTGCTCGCGCTGCCGGGTCCCACGGGCGGTGACGCATGAGCGCGCAGACGATGGACGTACGCAGCGCACCACCCCGGCCCCGGTCGGCGGCGCCCCGGCCGGCGGCGCCCCCGCCGCGGCGGCCCGGCCTCCTGTCCCGCCCCCGCATCCGTGCCCTGCGCGCCCACGTCGGCACCGTTGCCGGCGTCGTGATCCTCGCCGTGCTGCTGTGGCGGCTGGGCACCGGAGTGCTCCTTCAGGGACTGCGCCGGCTCGACGCGCCCTCGCTGACAGCGGCACTCGTGATCGGGCTGGTCACCACCGTGTGCAGCGCCTGGCGCTGGCAGTTGGTGGCACGCGGCCTGCGTCTCCGGCTGCCGCTCGGCGCGGCCGTGGCCGACTACTACCGGGCGCTGTTCCTGAACGCGGCCCTGCCCGGCGGCGTCCTGGGCGACGTGCACCGGGCGGTGCGGCACGGGCAGAGCGCCGGGGACATCGGCCGCGGTGTGCGGGCCGTGGTTCTGGAGCGGGTGGCCGGGCAGCTGGCGCTCGCCGTCACGGGTACGGCGATGCTGCTGACCCTGCCCTCCCCGGTCCGCGCCCAGGCCCTGCACCTCGCACCGCTCGTCGCCCTCGCCGTCGTCGGGGCGCTCGCGGTGCTGCTGGCGCTGCGCATGAACCGGGCGGCGCCCTCCCGCCGCGGGCGCGCCCTGGAGCGGATGCTCGGCGAGGCACGTGCGGGGCTGCTGTCCCGCCGCAACGGGCCGGGTGTGGCCCTGTCCTCCGCCGTCGTCCTCGCCGGGCACTTCGCGACGTTCGTGGTCGCCGCCCGGGTCGCCGGCTGCACCGCCCCGGTGCCCGTGCTGCTGCCGCTGGCGGTGCTGGCGCTGGCCGCCATGGGACTGCCGCTGAACGTAGGCGGGTTCGGGCCCCGGGAGGGCGTCACCGCGTGGGCCTTCGGCGCCGCCGGACTGGGGGCGAGCACCGGAGTGGCCGTGGCGGTGGTGTACGGGGTGCTGAGCTTCGTGGCGAGCCTGCCGGGCGCGCTCGTCCTGGTGGCCCGCCGTCGCCCCGGCGCCTACTCGCCGGCGGTGCCCGCCGACGTCAGCAGCGAGAAATACGGTGCGAAGGAATCCGCGAGGCTCGCCAGCAGTTCCTTGCCCTTTTGCGGAGCCCCCAGGGAAGGACGGCCGATGACGCCCGATTCGGTATAGGCGGACATTCCGGCGGTCAGCAGATGGCGCCGGTCGTCCGCGACGAAGTCGGCCTTTTCGTGACCGGCCCGGACCATTTCGGGATGAGCGTGCAGAAGAATGGAGGTCTCGATTTCCCCCGCATGCATGTCGGTGAGCAACGAGGTACGCACCCCGGCCCGCTCCCGGGCTGTCTCCCAGTCCTCCGCGGCCGGGAAGAGCGCCATGCGCTCGCCGCGCGCGGAGGCCTCCTGGACCACGTTGCCCAGCACGTAGTTCCCGCCGTGGCCGTTGACCACCGCCAGGGCCTCGACGCCGGAGCGGCGCAGGGAGTCCGCGATGTCCCGCACCACCGAATGAAGGGTCACCGAAGAGATGCTGACGGTCCCCGGCCAGGCCGCGTGCTCGTGCGAGCAGGAGATCGTCACCGGCGGCAGCAGGTGCACCGGGTACGCGCCGGTGATCTCCCGGGCGATGGCACAGGCGACCAGCGTGTCGGTGGCCAGCGGCAGGTACGGGCCGTGCTGCTCGAAACTCCCCACCGGCAGCACGGCCACCTGCGATGAGCGGCCCGCCCCCCGATTCCGTACGTCCTCCGTGGTGTCCGCCGGCAACAGGCCACCCGCACCACGTTCCGTCGGCCGTGTTTCCGAAACACTCATGCTTTCCCGGCCTTTCGTCTCTGCTTAGGATCCAGATCATGACAGAAAACCTCGGCGTACTCGGCAAGAAGTCCTCACGGAAGTCCGCACGGCGCACGGGTGTGGAACGCGTCGTGAATGCCCCGCTGCCCACTGTCTACGGGAAATTCCAGGCGATCGGCTACCTGGATCACGATCGCGGCGACGAACAAGTGGCCCTGGTCCACGGCGACATCGGCACCGAGCGCGTCCTGGTCCGGCTGCACTCCGAGTGCCTCACCGGGGACGCCTTCGGCTCCCAGCACTGCGAGTGCGGCGACCAGCTCGCCGCCGCGCTGCGTGCCGTCGTCGCCGAAGGCAGCGGGATCGTCGTGTACTTGAGGGGCCACGAGGGCCGCGGCATCGGACTGCTCGCCAAGCTGCGGGCGATGGCACTCCAGGCGGAGGGCCTGGACACGGTCGAGGCGAACCTCGCCCTCGGCCTGCCCGTCGACGCCCGAGACTACGGTGTCGCCGCCGGGATCCTGCAGGACCTGGGGGTGGACTCGGTGCGCCTGATGTCCAACAACCCGCGCAAGCGCGAGGCATTGGTACGGCACGGCATCCAGGTCGCCGAGCAGGTTCCGCTGCTGATCCCGCCGTGCGAGAACAACATCACCTACCTGCGCACCAAGCGGGAACGCATGGACCACCACCTGCCCCATCTGGACGCGGTGGCCCACCTGTCCTGAGGCCCGGCGGTTGTCCTCTTACCATGAGCTCTCAGCCTCAGCCCGTGACCGCCTCGTGGACCAGCCGCCTCAGCTCCGGATAGATCCGCAGGGAGGTCCTCGGGCGGAGCTGGGTCATGAACTGGAAGGTCAGTTCGCGGCCCGGGTCGACCCAGAAGGTCGTGGTCGCCGCCCCGCTCCAGCCGAAGGTGCCGGGGCCGGACGGCGCCTGGGTGCGGGCGGGGTCGACGACGACGGAGACGTTGAAGCCGAAGCCCATGCCGTCGTTGCCGGGTTCGTCGTGGGCGGGGCGGCTGCCGTAGGAGCGCAGGTCGGCGCCGCCGGGGAGGTGGTTGCGGGTCATCAGGTCGACGGTGCCGGGGGAGAGCAGCCGGGTGCCGTCCAGTTCGCCGCGGCGGCGCAGCAGTTCCATGAAGCGGTGCCAGTCGTACGCGGTCGACACCAGGCCGCCGCTGCCCGAGAGGAAGCGGGGGCGGCCGTCGAGGGGCAGGCCGGGGATCGGCTCGATGGCGGCCTCGTCGTCGGTCTGACCGTACAACTCGGCCAGTCGGCCCGCCTGTTCCCCGGTGACGTGGAAGCGGGTGTCGGTCATGCCGAGCGGCCCGAGGATCCGCTCGGTGAAGAACACGTCGAGCGGCTGCCCGGACACCACCTCGACGACCCGGCCGAGGACGTTGCTGGCGACGGAGTAGTTCCACTGCGTGCCCGGGTCGAACTGGAGCGGCAGGCGCGCGTAGACGTCCGTCGTTTCCGCCAGGCCGGCGCCCGGCGGAGACGACGACGCGAGACCGGCGGCCCGGTAGAGGGCGTCGACGGGGTGGGCGTGATAGAAGCCGAACGTCAGGCCCGCGGTGTGGGTGAGTAGATGGCGTATGAGGACGGGCCCGGCGGCGGGGCGGGTCCTCACGTCGTCGCCCGAGCCGCCGACGTACACCCGGGGGCCGGCGAAGGCCGGGAGATGCCGTTCCAGCGGGTCGTCCAGGGACAGCCTGCCCTCCTCCACTAGTTGCAGAACGGCGACGGCGGTCACCGGCTTGGTCATGGAGTAGATCCGCCACACGGTGTCGCTCTCGACGGGCAGCCCGGCCGCCACGTCCCGCAGGCCGTACGCGGTCAGGTGGGCGACCCGGCCGCCGCGCGCGAGCGCCACCAGGTAGCCGGGCAGGCGGCCCTCGTCGACGAAGCGGGCCAGATACCCGTCGAGACGGTCGAGCGCCTTCGGGTCCAGCCCGGCCTCGCCCGGCTCGACCTCCTGTCGCAGCTGTGCCATCGCTCTCCTCCGGCCCTGTCCGGTCGGTCCCGTCGCACGGGGACCACTGCGGTCGGTCCCGTCCCCGTCGCACGGGGACCATTGCGGTCGATCCCGTCCCCGTCGCACGTGGACCACTGCGGCCTACCCGTCCGAGGGTGCCCTCAGGCCTCATGGTCGCGCGGGAGCACGGGAACGGCCTCGTGAGCCGCGCCCGTCGGCGGCCTGGGACCGCGACCGTCGGCGTCCGAGGCATGTGCACGCCCCGGCAGCGCACGCCCGGCGACCGCCCCCGCCCCCGCCACCCCGGCGAGCACGGCGAGCGGCAGCCCGGCCCCACCGCCGACACCCCGCAGCGTGGTCGCCGCCGCCACGCCCAGGGCGGGGCCCACGTTCATCGCGGTCTGCTGGAGTCCGCCCGCCACCCCGGCCGAGCCGACCGCCGCCTGACGTACGACGACCTGCGTCGCGGCCACCATCACCGTGCCGAACCCGGCGCCGAGCAGCGCGAAACCGGTGCACAGGGCGAGGGTCCCGGTCGCCCGGGCGAGCACCACCGCGCCCAGTGCGAGCCCGGCCATGGCCGCCACGGTCGTACGACGGGCCCCGGCCCGGCGCAGCAGCACCGGGCACACGGCCGCCGCGAGCACCATCAGTGCCGCCAGCGGCAGGCTGCGCAGCGCGCTGTGGAAGGGGTCCAGGCCCAGCGTGTCCTGAAGGACGTACGTGACGACGAACAACGTGCCGGACAGGGCGGCCGACGCGGCGACCAGGACGCCGACCGCCGAGCCGACGGCAGCCGACCCGACGACGTCCGGCGGCAGCAGCGGGTGCTCGGTACGGCGCTCGTGCCGGACGAACGCGGCAGCGGCGACCACGGCGACCGCACCCGTGACCGCACCCGTGACGGATGCCGTGACCGGACCCGCCCGGCCCGGGTCCGGCAGCGCGACCAGGGTGTGCACGGCGCAGCCGAGGGCGGCGGCGAGCAGGAGCGCGCCCGGCAGGTCGAGCCGGAGGCGCGGGGCAGGGGCCGGCTCGTGCCCGGGCGGCGCGAGGGCGAGCGCGAGCGCGCCGAACAGCAGCGCCGGCCCGATGTTCAGGAAGAACACCGCCCGCCAGCCCAGCCCCGCCACCAGCGCCCCGCCCACCACCGGACCCGCGGCCGCCGCCACCCCGATCGCGCTCGTCCGCACCGCGAGGGGCATGCCGAGCCGGTCGGGCGGGAAGGCGGCGCGCAGCATGCCCAGCGTGGCCGGCTGAAGCAGCGCCCCGCACACCCCCTGCGCGACGCGCAGCGCGATCACCCAGCCGATGCCGGGCGCCAGACCGATGCCCGCCGAGGCCGCCCCGAAGCCGAGCATCCCGCCCGCGAACAACCACCGGTGGCCGTACCGGTCACCGAGCCGTCCGGCGAACACCAGGAGGCTCGCCACCGCGACGAGATAGCCGGTGCTGGTCCACTGGACCTGCGTGTACGACGCCGCCAGGTCGTGCCGCAGCGTGGGCTGCGCGACGGTGAGGACCGTGCCGTCCAGGGCGACGATCACCGCGCCGGCCACGCTGCACGCGAGTGCCGCCGCCCGCCGGTGGTTCATCGGCCGCTCTCCGGGCCGAGGTGCGCGTCCAGGGCGGTACGCATCAGCGGCGTGACGTCGTCGGCGCCGGTGGCGAGTTGGAGGCTGCCCCAGCACCACAGCTGGGCGATGCCGTGCAGGTTGGCCCACAGGGAGGCGGCGACCGTGCGGGCGTCCGTGCCGGGGCGGGCCCGGCCGACCAGGTCGACCAGGACACCGAACAACGGCAGGCTGGTGTCGCGCAGGCCCAGGTGCCCGCTCTCCAGCAGATCATGGCGGAACATCAGTTCGTACATGCCGCGGTTGCCCAGCGCGAACTCCAGGTAGACCCTGGCCAGCGTGGTCAGTTGGGCGCGCGGGCCCTCCTCGCCGTCGCCGATCGCCGATCCGGCCCGCTCGGCCAGCTCGCCGAAGCCGCGTCGCGCGATGGCGGAGAGCAGCTCCAGGTGGGTAGGGAACCAGCGACGCGGCGCCCCGTGCGAGACGCCCGCCCGGCGGGCGATCTCCCGCAGGGTCAGGGCCTGGGAGCCCTCCGCGGCCACCAGCTCCACCCCGACGTCGACCAGCCGCTCCCGCAGTCCCTTGGGGTGGTCCTCGTGCCCGTTGTCGCCGTGCTCGTTGTCGCCCTGCTCGCTCATAGACACTGTCTACCAGGAGGCGGTAGACAGTGTCTACTCACCCGGGACAGACGGAGAGAGGGCAGAGCGACTGCGGGGGCGCGCCGGGAATGGGAAGCTCGGCCGCGAGAGTTGAGCCATGTATGACTCAGGACACGACGCACGACCTCATGCCGGACGCGCTGCTCGCCCTGCTCGCCGAGGGCCACGGCGGGGTACTGGTCACCCTCAAGCGCGACGGCCGCCCCCAGTTGTCGAACGTCAGCCACGCCTACGATCCGGACGAGCGCGTCGTTCGCGTCTCGATCACCGACGACCGTGCCAAGACCCGCAACCTGCGCCGCGACCCGCGCGCCTCCTACCACGTCACCAGTCCGGACCGGCGGGCGTACACGGTCGCCGAGGGCACCGCCGAACTCTCGCCGGTGGCCCGGGACCCGCACGACGAGACCGTGGAGGAACTGATCCGCCTCTACCGGGACGTGCTGGGCGAGCATCCCGACTGGGACGACTACCGCGCGGCCATGGTCCGCGACCGGCGGCTGGTGCTGCGGCTGAAGGTGGAGCGGGCGTACGGCATCCCGAAGGGTGCCAACGACGGCTGACCGGCCCTGGCGAGATACCCCCCAGGCCCCCCAGGCCCCCCTAGGCCTGCGTCCTTGCCCGGATCGCCCGCAGGACCGCCACCATGTCCTCGTCGCCGTGTCCGAGCGAGACGGTCTCCTCGAACAGGGCGTGGCACACGTCGAGCAGCGGGGAGGCGATGCCCGTCTTGCGGGCGGCCTCGGCGATCAGCCGGTTGTTCTTCAGCACGTCGAGTGCCGCCGCCTGCACGGAGAAGTCCTCGGTCAGCAGCTTGGGCGCCTTCATCCGCGACACCGGGCTGGCCATCGGGCCGGCGCCCAGCGCGTCGAGGAACAGCCGGCGGTCGAGCCCCTGCCGTTCGGCGAAGTGGAAGGCCTCGGTGAATCCGGTCACCAGCGTGATCAGGAACAGGTTCACCGACAGCTTCATCAGCAGGGCGTTGGGCGCCGGGCCGCACAGGAACGTCTCGGCGCACAAGGGCGCGAGCAGGGGGCGTACGCGGCGCACGGCCGGCTCGTCGCCGGCCAGCATCGCGACCAGCTCGCCGTTCTCCGCCGGGACGCGGGAACCGGAGACGGGCGCCTCGACATAGCTGCCGCCCGCCGCCCGGACGTCGCCCTCCAGGGCGCGTGAGTACTCGGGCGAGGTCGTGCCCATGTGCACGACCGTCCTGCCGGCGACCAGCGCGGCGAAGTCCGGGCCGCCGCGGCCGAGGGTGGCGTCGATCGCGAGGTCGTCCGCCAGCATCAGGAACACCACGTCCGCGCGGGCGAAGAGCTCGCCCGGGTCCGCGGCCACCTCCGCGCCGGCCGCGCGCAGGGGATCGGTGCGGACGGCCGTGCGGTTCCACACCACCAGGGGAGTGCCGGAGCGGGCCAGCCGGAGCGCCATGGGTGTGCCCATCACTCCGAGACCGATGAAGCCGACGTTCACGAGACACCGCCCTGGGATCGGGACCTTTCCATGACAGCCGTCATAGTAGCCGCGCCTATGACGTGCGTCATAGGCTGGAGGGTGAAAATCCAGGACCACGGAAGTCCGGGACGGACATGCACACACGGCGCCGGGAGGTCGACGATGACGGGGGTCCAGCGGGGGCCGCGGGAGCGGATGGTCTTCAGCGCGGCCCAGCTCATCCGGCACGACGGCGTGGGCGCGACCGGAATGCGGGACGTCGCCGAGCACGCGAACGCGCCGCGCGGATCGCTCCAGCACTACTTCCCGGGCGGCAAGGAACAGCTGGTCGGCGAGGCCGTGGCCTGGGCGGGCCGGTACGCCGGCAGGCGCGTCGCCCGGTTCATGGCGGACCTCGCCGAGCCGACGCCGAGCGCACTGTTCGCCGCGATGGTGCGGCAGTGGACCGACGAGTACGAGACGGCCGGCGTCCTGGGCGGCTGTCCGGTCGCCGCGGCCACGGTCGACTGTGCCGCCTCCGACGCGATGCGGGAGGCGGCCGCCGCCGCGTTCACGACCTGGCGCGGCCCCGTCGCCGAGGCTCTGACGGAGCTGGGCGTACCGGCCGAACGGGCGGAACCGCTGGCCACGCTGATGATCAGCTCCCTGGAGGGTGCGATCATCATGGCCCGCGCCGAGGGCGACGTACGCCCCCTGACCACCGTGGCCCGAGAGCTGGGTCCGCTCCTCGACGCGGCCGTGGCGCCCGACGACAGGAGAGGTGAAACATGATCACCGGGGCACATGTGGTGATCCACAGCCGGGACGCGGAGGCGGACCGGTCCTTCCTCCGGGACGTACTGGGCTGGTCGCACGTCGACGCCGGGCACGGCTGGCTGATCTTCGCGGCGCCGCCCGCCGAGGTCGCCTGCCACCCGACCGAGGGCGAGCCGGCGCACGAGCTGATGCTCATGTGCGACGACCTCGACGCGACGACCGCGGAACTCGCCGCGCAGGGTGTCGAGTTCGCCCGGCCGGCCCAAGAGGCGCGCTGGGGCCGGGTGACGGCCCTGCGGCTGCCCGGCGGCGGCGAACTCGCCCTGTACGAGCCCCGGCACCCACGGCCGTGAAGCCCCGGCACCCACGGCCGTGCAGCCCCGGCACGCACGGCCGTGAAGCCCCGGCACCCACGCCCCTGAAGCAGGCCGCGGGTGCCGGGCAGGCCGGTGTGGTGCGACGCGGGTCAGACCGAGACCGTCTCCGGCTGTGACTCCCGCCGGAGCCCGCGCTCGCCGAGGCGCGCCGTGGGGATCCGGTGGGTCTCGCGGGCCGAGAGGGCGGCGATCACCGGAGGGACGCACAGGGCCGCCGTGAACAGGGCCACCGCCGACCAGTCGGTGCCGTCGGGGCCCGCGATCTCGGCGGCGAAGGTGACCGCGAACCCGGCCACCGCGAAGCCGATCTGGGTGCCGACCGCCATGCCCGACAGGCGCACCCGGGTGGAGAACATCTCGCCGTAGAAGGCCGGCCACACGCCGTTGGCGGCGCTGTAGAGGACACCGAAGGCGACGATGCCGAGGATCAGCGTCAGCGGGTAGGAGCCCGTGGAGATCGCCCACAGGTACAGGAACATCGCCACCGCGCTGCCCGCCGCCCCGATCAGGTACACCGGGCGCCGGCCGATCCGGTCCGACAGCGTGGCCCACAGCGGGATGGCGGCCAGCGCCACCAGGTTGGCGAGCGCGCCCACCCACAGCATCGACGAACGGGACATGCCGACCGCGTCGCTGGTCGCGTACGCCAGCGACCACACCGTGAAGATGGTGCTCACCGAGGCGATGAGCGCGCCCGCGACCACCCGCAGCACATCCGCCCAGTGCTCGCGCACCAGCACCGCCAGCGGCAGTTTCGCGACCCCCTCGTCGGCCGCCTGCCGGGCGAACGCCGGCGTCTCGGCCAGCCTGCGCCGGATGACGTAGCCGACGACGGCGACCACGACGCTCGCCCAGAACGGCACGCGCCAGCCCCAGGAGAGCAGCTGGTGCTCGGGCAGCGCGGCGACCGGGAGGAACACCAGCGTGGCGATCAGCTGCCCGCCCTGGGTGCCGCTGAGCGTGAAACTGGTGAAGAAGCCGCGCCGCCCGTCGGGCGCGTGCTCCAGACTCATCGAACTGGCACTGGCCTGCTCACCCGCCGCGGACACCCCTTGCAGCACCCGGCACAGCACCAGCAGGACCGGGGCGGCGCCGCCCACCTGGGCGCGGGTGGGCAGACAGCCGATCAGGAACGTCGCCAGGCCCATCAGCAGCAGCGTGAAGACCATGATCTTCTTGCGGCCCAGCCGGTCGCCGAAGTGACCGAGGAACAGCGCGCCGACCGGGCGGGCCGCGTAGGCGACGCCGAAGGTGGCCAGCGACAGCAGCGTGGCGGTGGCCGGGTCGGAGGAGTCGAAGAAGACCTTCGGGAAGATCAGTGCCGCGGCGCTGCCGTAGATGAAGAAGTCGTAGTACTCGAGGGCGCTGCCGATCCAGGCGGCAGCGGCGGCCTTTCCGGGCTGACCGGGCGGAGCGGCACGGTCGTGGGGCGGGGCGGGGACGGACACGGCGGGCTCCTTCGGGGGAACTCCACCCTAGGCGGAGTGAGCGGAGTGAGCGGAGTGAGCGGAGTGAGCGGAAAGCGAGAGGTGCGGGAGAGGGGCCGGATCCCGGCTAATTAACCCACTGGGTAGTTAGTAGCGGTGGGTGGGATGTTGCGCTCGTGTTTCCGCCGTGTCAAGGGGTGGGGTGCGGACTCAGTCCGCGGCGCGCTCCGCCGTGAGGTAGGCGATCACCATGTCGCCGAGCATCGCGCGGTAGTGCTCGCGCTGGTCCGGATCGACCAGGTCGCGGCCGAACAGGGCGCCGAACGTGGACCTGTTGGCGACCCGGAAGAAGCAGAACGAGCTGATCATCGCGTGCAGGTCGACGGCGTCCACGTCGGCCGTGAACAGGCCCGACTCCTGCCCGGCCGCCAGGATCCGGCGGATCACGTCCAGCGCCGGGGAGCCGATCTTCCCGAGCCTCTCCGAGGCGGCGATGTGCTCCGCCCCGTGGATGTTCTCGATGCTCACCAGGCGGATGAAGTCCGGGTGCTGCTCATGGTGGTCGAAGGTCAGTTCGGCCAGTCGCCGGATGGCCGCGACCGGGTCCAGATGCTCCACGTCCAGCCGCTGCTCGGCCTCGCGGATCACCCCGTACGCCCGCTCCAGAACGGCCGTGAACAGCTGCTCCTTGCCGCCGAAGTAGTAGTAGATCATCCGCTTCGTGGTGCGGGTCAGGGCGGCGATCTCGTCCACCCGGGCGCCGTCGTAGCCGGCCCGGGCGAACTCCTGTGTGGCCACGTCGAGGATCTCGGCCCGGGTGCGGGCGGCGTCACGGGTGCGCCCGCCTGTGCGTGCCGGTTCGTCGACGCTCGTCATCACGTTCCTTCGGAAGCGGGTGCGGGAGCCTGTGCTCTGGCTCGTGATTGTAGAAGCAGGGGTGCGCGGCCCAGGAGGGGTCTTCCCAGGGGTCCGTGCGGCTGATATAGCTAACGTACTGGTTCGTACATTAGGGAGCCCGCTCGGCGTTCGCTCGCTCGGTTGCCGCTCCCTCGCTCAGGAGGTTCCCCGGTGGCCAAGGAGTCGTATCTCGTCGGACTGATCGGTTCCGGCATCGGCCCGTCGTTCAGTCCGGCGCTGCACGAGCGCGAGGCGGACCGGCAGGGGCTGCGCCTGGTGTACCGGCTCATCGACATCGACGCCCTCGGGCTGCCGCCGGAGGCGGTGGGCGACCTGCTGCGTTCCGCGCGCGACCTGGGCTTCGACGGGCTCAACATCACCCACCCCTGCAAGCAGCTCGTCCTCGAACACCTGGACGACCTCGCCCCGCAGGCCGCCGCGCTCGGCGCGGTCAACACCGTGGTCTTCGAGGGCGGCCGGGCCATCGGCCACAACACGGACGTCACCGGCTTCGCGGCCTCCTTCGCGCGCGGCCTGCCCGACGCACCCCTGGAGCGCGTGGTGCAGCTCGGCGCGGGCGGCGCCGGGGCCGCCGTCGCGCACGCGCTGCTGACGCTGGGGGCCGAGCGGGTCACCGTCGTCGACGCGCTGCCCGAGCGGGCCGCCGCCCTGGCCGACTCCCTCGACGCCCACTTCGGCGCCGGCCGGGCCGCCGCCGCGGCCCCGACGGCGTCGGCGGACCTGCTGGCCGGTGCCGACGGCCTCGTCCACGCGACCCCCACCGGCATGGCCGCCCACCCCGGAATGCCCCTTCCCGCCGACCTGCTGCACCCGGGCCTGTGGGTCGCCGAGGTCGTCTACCGCCCGCTGGAGACCGAGCTGCTGCGCATCGCCCGCGCGGCCGGCTGCGCCACGCTCGACGGCGGCGGCATGGCCGCGTTCCAGGCCGCGGACGCGTTCCGCCTGTTCACCGGGCGGGAACCCGACAGCGCCCGGATGCTCGCCGACATCGCCGACATCGCCCACGTCGCGGGCACCGCCGACGCGGCCCGTGGCTCCGACGACGCCGACGACGCCGCCGCCGACGCGGCCCGCGGCGCCGGCGACGCGATCGCGGCGCGGCAGTAGGAAGCGCAGGAGCAGAGGAGCCGGAGAGCAGGAGAGCAGGAGAAAGAGGTACCCAGGTGCGTACGTCCATCGCCACCGTCTCGCTGAGCGGATCGCTCACCGAGAAGCTCACCGCCGCATCCCGAGCGGGTTTCGACGGGGTGGAGATCTTCGAGAACGATCTGCTCGCAAGCCCCCGCACCCCCGAGGAGATCCGCGCCCGCTGCGCCGACCTCGGCCTCGCCATCGAGCTGTACCAGCCGATGCGGGACATCGAGGCGGTGCCCCCGGCCGAGTTCGCGGGCAACCTGCGCCGGGCCCGGCACAAGTTCGAGCTGATGCGCCGGCTGGGCGCGGACACCGTGCTCGTCTGCTCCAGCGTCTCCGCGTCGGCCCTCGACGACGACGCCCTGGCCGCCGAGCAGCTGAGCCGGCTCGCCGACCTCGCGCAGGACTTCGGCATCCGCGTCGCCTACGAGGCCCTCGCCTGGGGCCGGCACGTCAGCACCTACGACCACGCCTGGCACATCGTCGAGACGGCCGGGCACCCGGCGCTCGGCACCTGCCTGGACAGCTTCCACATCCTCTCGCGGGGCTCGGACCCCAAGGGCATCGAGGACATCCCCGGCGAGAAGATCTTCTTCCTCCAGCTCGCCGACGCCCCACGGCTCGCGATGGACGTGCTCCAGTGGAGCCGCCACCACCGCTGCTTCCCCGGGCAGGGCGGCTTCGACGTCGCCGGGCTCCTGCGGCACGTGCTGCGCACCGGCTACGACGGCCCGCTCTCCCTGGAGGTCTTCAACGACGTCTTCCGGCAGGCCGAGGCGGGTCCCACGGCCGTCGACGCGCACCGCTCGCTGCTGGTCCTCCAGGAGGCCGTCGGCGCGGTGGACCTGCCCGCGCCCGTCGTCCCCACCGGCATCGCCTTCGCCGAACTGGTCACCCCGGACACCGAGCCGGTCGAGGCCGTGCTGGGCGCGCTGGGCTTCGCCCGCACCGCGCGCCACCGCGCCAAGCCCGTGGACCTGTGGCAGCGGGGCGAGGCCAGAATCCTCGTCAACACCGCCGGGGCCGTACGCCGGGACGGCACCCAGCTCGCCGCGATCGGCCTGGAGTCACCGGACCCGGCCGCCGCCGCCCGGCGCGCCGAGGCACTGCTGGCCCCCGTGCTGCCGCGCCGTCGTGCCGCCGAGGACGCACCGCTCGACGCCGTGGCGGCCCCCGACGGCACCGAACTGTTCTTCTGCGCCACCGACCGGCCCGACCTGCCCAGCTGGCGGGCCGACTTCGAGGACACCGCCGCCGCGCCCGCGGCCCCGGGAGCGGAGCGCATCGACCACCTCGCCCTCACCCAGCCCTGGCACCAGTTCGACGAGGCGGCCCTCTTCCACCGCAGCGTCCTCGGGCTGGACGCCCAGGAGAGCGTCGACGTCGCCGACCCCTACGGGCTGCTGCGCAGCCGCGCCGTCACCAACGCCGACGGCAGCGTCCGGATCGCCCTCGGGGTCGGCGCCGCACCCACCGACGACACCGTCCACGCCCAGCACCTCGCGCTGGCCACGGACGACGTGGTCGCCGCCGCCCGCCGCTTCCGGCGGGCCGGCGGCCGGCTGCTGCCCGTGCCCGCGAACTACTACGACGACCTGGCGGCACGGTTCGAGCTGACCGACGAGGAACTGGAGACCTACCGCGGCCTCGGCATCCTCTACGACCGCGACGCGGGCGGCGCCTTCCGGCACTGCTACACCGAGACCGTCGGCCGCGTGTTCTTCGAACTCGTCCAGCGGGACCCCGGCTACCGGGGTTACGGCGCCCCGAACGCGCCCGTACGGCTGGCGGCCCAGCAGGCCCGGCGCCCGGCACGCTGACGGACGGCCCGGGCCACCGTCGGGTGACCCGGGCCGCCTGCGGTGACGCGTCAGTCCTTCTTCGCCGCCTCCACGGCGTGGCCGCCGAACTGGTTGCGCAGCGCCGCGACCATCTTCATCTGCGGCGAGTCCTCCTGACGGGAGGCGAACCGTGCGAACAGCGAGGCCGTGATCGCGGGCAGCGGCACGGCGTTGTCGATGGCGGCCTCCACGGTCCACCGGCCCTCGCCGGAGTCCTCCGCGTAGCCGCGCAGCTTGTCCAGGTGCTCGTCGTCGTCGAGGGCGCCGACGGCGAGGTCCAGCAGCCAGGAGCGGATGACGGTGCCCTCCTGCCAGGACCGGAAGACCTCGCGGACGTTGTCCACGGAGTCGACCTTCTCCAGCAGCTCCCAGCCCTCGGCGTAGGCCTGCATCATCGCGTACTCGATGCCGTTGTGGACCATCTTCGCGAA
>NZ_JBEXZD010000058.1:0-47031 GCF_040628575.1 Streptomyces sp. NPDC006393 | reverse complement strand
CCCGCAGGGCCAGGTAGGCGTGCCGGGCCTCCGTGTCGCCCGCCGGGAGGTCGGCCTCCGCTGCGTAGGACGCGCACAACGGCGTGCGCGTCCGGCCCCTTCTGTGTGCCAGGAGGGCCGGCGGGTCGCCCGCGGCCGTACGGCGGGGCCCTCGCCGTCGTATGGCCGGGTCAGCTCAGGGGTACCCGGGAGTCACCCCGGTGAAGGAGCGTGATCAGGACATGGCTGGAGATGGTGACTTCTACAAGCACGACCGCCCGGAGACGTCGGACCTGGAAGAGGACCGTCCGCGGGGCGGCGGCCCCGAGGAGCCGCAGGGCCGCGGCAACTGGCCGGTCTGGATGATCGTGCTCGCGATCCTCGTGGCGTTCATCGTTTTCGTGGTGATCTTCGGCTGACGCGAACTCGGCATGCTGCCCGCCGCAGCTCACCCGGAACCCGGAGGACCGGAAGGCCGGAGGGCCGGACCGGAGGACACCCCGGCCCACGGTCTACGACGATCGTCGGCACGGTGTCATGGCGCCCGGTCCGCGCGTCGCTGCGGGTGCACGCGGACCGGGGCCGTTCATGAGGCGGCGCCACTCAGCTCCTGGCGTTCTCCCCGCTCGGCGGCGGCCGCGTGCGCGTCCATCCGCTCGGCCGCCAGGATGGCCGCCGCCGTGTCCGCCCGCGAGGCGGCGACGACGAGGGCGCGGCCGGCGAGCGCGTGCGCCCTGTGGTGCAGCGCCGCCACCTCGTCCGGGCCCTGGCCGACGGCATCGGCGGTCACCGACGCGCGGACCGGGGCTCGGCCCGCGCGCAGCCGGGCCACCTGGCCGGCGAGGCGCTCGGCCGCCGTGTCCAGGTCGGCGGAGGAGGTCAGGGCGCGCAGCTCGTCCGTGGTGGCGAGCAGGGCCGCGAGATGACCCGCGAGCTGGATGTCCAGCTCCTCCTCCCGGGACCGATGGGGGAAGTCGGAGGTGGTGCCGGCCATCGTGCTGTGGACCGACTTGGTGCGGATCGGTTCGTACATGGTGGATGGCCTCCTGTGCTCTGACAGAAGGCATCCTAGCTTAGAATCCGTCTAAAGTTGAGTCGGTTCGCACAGCCGGGTCGTCAGGGCACCGTACGGGAAGGCACACGGCGACCGGGGCCGGCCGCGGCCGAGGCGTCGGCTGTGGCCCGCAGGCGGCCCGGCCCGGCTCAGGGCTGGCCGTAACCGTCCAGGAAGCTGCCGATCCGGCCGACCGCGTCGCGCAGGTCGCCGACCGAGGGCAGGGTGACGACCCGGAAGTGGTCCGGCTCGGGCCAGTTGAAGCCCGTGCCCTGGACGACCATGATCTTCTCGCGGCGCAGCAGGTCCAGGACCATCCGGCGGTCGTCCCTGATCTTGAAGACCTTGGGGTCCAGGCGCGGGAAGAGGTACAGCGCCCCCTTGGGGCGTACGCAGGTCACGCCCGGGATCTGGGTGAGCAGGTCGTAGGCGACGTCCAGCTGCTCCTTGAGCCGCCCGCCCGGCAGGACCAGGTCCTTGATGGACTGGCGGCCGCTGAGCGCGGCGACCACGCCGTGCTGTCCCGGCATGTTCGCGCACAGGCGCATGTTGGCCAGGATCGTCAGGCCCTCGATGTAGGAGTCGGCGTGCGCGCGCGGGCCGGAGATCGACATCCAGCCGACCCGGTAACCGGCCACCCGGTACGCCTTGGACATGCCGTTGAACGTCAGCGTCAGCAGGTCGGGAGCGATCGCGGCGGTCGGGGTGTGGGTGGCGCCGTCGTAGAGGATCTTGTCGTAGATCTCGTCGGAGCACACCAGCAGGTTGTGCCGGCGGGCGATGTCCGTCAGGCCCTTGAGCACCGACGGGTCGTAGACCGCGCCCGTGGGGTTGTTCGGGTTGATGACGACGATCGCCTTGGTGCGGTCGGTGACCTTGCGCTCCACGTCGGCGAGGTCGGGCATCCAGTCGGACTGCTCGTCGCAGCGGTAGTGGACGGCGGTGCCGCCGGACAGCGAGACGGCGGCCGTCCACAGCGGGTAGTCCGGCGCCGGTACGAGCACCTCGTCGCCGTCGTCCAGCAGACCCTGCATCGCCATCACGATCAGCTCGGAGACGCCGTTGCCGATGAACACGTGCTCGACGTCGGTCTCGATGCCGAGGGTCTGGTTGTGCATGACGACCGCGCGGCGGGCGGCCAGCAGTCCCTTGGCGTCACCGTAGCCGTGGGCCGTGGAGACGTTGCGGAGGATGTCCTCCAGGATCTCCGGCGGGCACTCGAAGCCGAACGCGGCCGGATTGCCGGTGTTGAGCTTGAGGATGCGGTGGCCCGCCGCCTCAAGCCGCATGGCCTCCTCGAGAACCGGGCCCCGGATCTCGTAACAGACATTGGCGAGCTTGGTCGACTGGATCACCTGCATGTCTGGGAGCTTACGGCTTGGTAACGCCCCATGGCTCGTGTCATCCGCCACGCGAGACGGCCGGAACGGACGATTACCGGCGGTAGCTGTCCCATCAGCCCCTCGGGTACCTAGGATTTCAAGCCATGTCCATGCCTCCCCAGACTCCTGGTGTCCCCCGCTCGGGTGACGGACCCCAGGGGCCGCCGAACGTGTACCACCCGCATGCCGCGCCGACCCCGGCGTACGAGGAGTACGCCGACCCGGCGGCCGCCCACGGGTGGCAGACCGCGTACGACGAGACACGGGAGATGCCCCCGGTGCCGGCGGACCCGCCCCCGGCCGAGGCACGGCCGGCCGAGGCGCGGCACGAGGGCGCGGAACAGTACGGCGCGGCGGTACCGTACGGCGCCGCGGAGCCGTATCCCGGTGAGGAACCGGACAGCGATGCCGAGCCGCACGGCGTCACGGAGGCGGGTGGCGTCACGGCGCCGGGCGGCGGACGCCGTGCGCGGCGGGCGGAGCGGCGGCGTGGCGCCCGGCGCTCGCGGCGCGCGGTGATCGCCGCCGGGGCCGTGGGGGCCGTGTCCCTCGCCGTGATCGCCGGTTTCACGGCGCTGAACTCGTCGGGGAGCGGATCCCGGGGCGACCGGGAGCACGGGGAGTCGACGGCGGACACCGGCACGGCCGCGAGCGACACCCCGTCCGCGGGGTCCCCGGAGGCCCCGGCGTCGGCCGGCGCCCCCGGTGCCTCCGCCTCGGACAACGGTCGTACGTCCCCGGCCGCCACGTCGAGCGCGGACGCCACCGCCTCGCAGAGCGCGCCGGGCTCCCGGACGACGAGCGCGGCGCCCTCCCAGCCGGGTTCCACCTCCACCACGTCGGCCACCGCCCCCACGCCCACCCCCACGTCCAGCGCACCGGGTTCCGCCGGCCGCGGTCGCGGGGGTCACGGCGGCGGTCGCTGGCACTAGCGCCGGCCCGGCGTTCGACGGCTCGGCGCCTCCTGACGGCCCGTTGCCTGACGGTTCGTCGCCTGACGGCCCGCCTCCTGACGGCTCGTCGTCTGGCGACTCGCCTCCTGGCCACTTGCCGCCTGTCGGCTTCGGCCGGACGGCTTCTTGTGGCGGCCCCCTCGCGCTATCACAATGCGCATGACAAGACAGGCGACCGGAAGATCTCCGGCCGTCCGCGTCTGAAAGAGGGGACCCCCACATGAACAAGCCTCTCCTCGCCACGCTCGCGACCCTGGTGATCACCGGGGCGGGCATGGCACCCGCGGTCGCCGCCACGCAGACCGGCGGTACGGCGCCCGCGACCGCGACGAAGACGGTCGGCGCGGCGCCCGCGCTCAAGGCCGTCGACTTCGCCGGCACCGTCGCGCTCAGCAACTGCTCCGGCTCCCTGATCCGCTTCCCGGGCTCCGCGGACAGCGACCCGGCGCTCGTGCTCACCAACGGCCACTGCCTGGAGACCGGCTTCCCGGAGCCCGGCGAGGTCATCGTCGGCCAGTCCTCCAGCCGCTCCTTCGGCCTGCTCAACTCGGCCGGCACCCGGGTCGCGACGCTCCGCGCCGCCAAGGTCGCCTACTCGACCATGACCGACACGGACGTCACGATCTACCAACTCACCCGCACCTACGCGCAGATCCGCGGCTCGTACGGCATCTCCGCGCTGACCCTGAGCGACACCCACCCGGTGGCGGGCACGGCCATCAAGGTCGTCTCCGGCTACTGGAAGCGCGTCTACAGCTGCTCCGTCGACGGCTTCGTCTACCGCCTGAAGGAGGGCGACTGGACCTGGAAGGACTCCGTCCGCTACACCTCCGCCTGCGACACCATCGGCGGTACGTCGGGCTCGCCCGTCGTCGACACCGCCACCGGCAAGGTCGTCGCCGTCAACAACACCGGCAACGAGGACGGCGAGCGCTGCACCGTGAACAACCCGTGCGAGGTCGACGAGAGCGGCAACGTCACCGTCCGGCAGGGCATCAACTACGCCGAGGAGACGTACCAGATACCGGCCTGCTTCACCACCGGCAACAGGCTCGACCTGAACGCGAGCGGCTGCGTCCTGCCCAAGCCGTAAGCCGGCACGAGGGCCGTACCGCGCGCCACGGCGGGCGGTCACGCCGGAGTACGGCGTACCGCCCGCCCCGCCAGCACGTCCGTGCGCCGCCCGTCCTCGATCACGAACCGGCCGTCGATCAGGACGTACGGGATTCCCGTCGGCAGCGCGCGGGGCTGTTCGAAGGTGGAGCCCGGCGCGACCGTGGCCGGGTCGAAGAGGACCAGGTCGGCCCGGTGGCCCTCGCGGACGATCCCCCGGTCCGGCAGCCGGAGCCGGGCCGCCGGACGACCGGTGAGGTGCGCGACGCACTCCTCCAGCGACAGCACGCCCAACTCCCGTACGTACCGGCCGAGATACTGCGGGAAGGTGCCGTAGGCGCGCGGATGCGGCTTGGTGCCCTGGAGGATGCCGTCGGAGCCGCCGGTGTGGACGCGGTGGCGCATGATCGTACGGACGTTCTCCTCGTGGCCGACGTGCTGGAGGATCGTCGTGCCGAGCCGGTCGTCGGTCAGGAGGCGGCGGGCGACCGTCCAGGGGCTCTCGCCGCGGCGGTCCGCCGAGGCCTGGACGGTGTGGCCGACGTACTCCGCGAGCGCGGGCGCCGTCACCCCGGAGATCTCGATCGTCTCCCACTCCACCGGCACACCGTGGCAGCCGTCGGAGCCGGTGACCTCCAGATGGTGGCGGATCCGCTCGGCGGTGGCCTCGTCGGCGAGCCGCTCGAGGATGCGTTCCGGGCCGCCCTCGCTCGACCAGCTCGGCAGCAGGGCGACCAGGGTGGTGCAGCCCGGGGTGTAGGGATAGGTGTCGAGGGTGATGTCGGCGCCGGCGGCGAGCGCTTCGTCCAGCAGCGTCAGCAGCTCGGGGGCCCGGCCCTTGTTCGGGCCGAAGTTCATGGTGGCGTGGGCCAGGTGCAGCGGGCAGCCCGCCTCGCGGGTGAGGGACACCATCTCCTCGTAGGCCTCGAGCGCCCCGGCGCCGTAACTGCGGTGGTGCGGGCAGTAGTAGCCGCCGTGCGCCGCCACCACCCGGCACAGTTCGGTCAGTTCGGCGTCCTTCGCGTACATGCCGGGCGTGTAGGTGAGCCCGGAGGACATGCCGACCGCGCCCTGTTCCATGCCCTCGGCGACCAGCTGCCGCATCCGGTCCAGCTCCTCGGGCGTGGCCTCGCGGTCCTCCCAGCCCACGGCGAGCGCGCGGACCGTGCCCTGCGGGACCAGATAGGCCGCGTTGACGGCGATGCCCTCGCCGTCGAAGCCGTGGTCGAGGCGGTCCAGGTACTCGCCCACCGAGCGCCAGCCGAAGTCGATGTCGTCGCCGTACCCGTTCCAGCCGGTGATCGCCCGGCGCACCTCCTGAAGGGTGCGGTCGTCGACCGGCGCGTACGACAGCCCGTCCTGCCCGATCACCTCCAGGGTGACGCCCTGCGCGGCCTTGGCGCTGTGGTCGGGGTCGCGCAGCAGGGCGAGGTCGCTGTGGGCGTGCATGTCGATGAAGCCGGGGGACAGGACCAGGCCCTCCGCGTCGAGCTCCCGGCGCGCCCGGGGCCGCTGGCAGCCGGCCGCCGCGGCCTCCTTGACGATCGACACGATCCGGCCGTCCTTGATCGCCACGTCGGCGCGGTAGGAGGGCGCGCCGGTGCCGTCGACGACGTCCGCGTCACGGATGACGAGATCGGTGAGATCGGCGAGCTCGACCGGATCCATGGGGGTCTCCTCCTGGGGGCTTGTGGTTTCTGGTCTCTGGCTTCTGGCTTCTGGTCCTGAAGGGGCTTCTGGAAGAACGCCTCCGGCTTCTGTGGCTGCTAGAAGAACGTACGGATGTAGTCGACGACCGTGCCGTCCGCCTCCGCGACCGGGATCAGCTGCCACTTGTCGAAGGACGTGCACGGGTGCGACAGGCCCATGCCGATCCAGTCGCCGACCTCGAGGCCGGCCTCCGGTGTGGTGCGCAGCCAGGCGTGCTGGTCGGACAGCCCGGTGACGGTGACGCCGGTGGCCGGGCGTTCGCCGCCGCCCTCGCCGGCCCGGCGCACCACCTGGGCGAAGGGCAGGTCGAGGTCGTAGGCGGCGTCCCGCTTGCCGGCGTTGGCGAACGCCTGCTCGGCGGTGGGACGCGAGACGACCTGCGCCCACAGGCGGAAGGCGGGCTCCAGGGCGCCCTCCGCGGGGACGCGGTTGAAGGGGGTGATCTTCCGGTAGTGGCCGTCGTCGTGCGAGACGTAGGCGCCCGAGCGCAGCAGCTTGAGCACCGGCAGCGACAGTTCGGGGATCTCGGCGAACACGTCGGCCACCGCGTCGAACCAGGCGCTTCCGCCTGCGCTCACCACGATCTCGTCGGTCCCGGTGAACCGCCCGGCCTTGTCGAAGTCCACGGCGAGCGCGACGAGTCGGCGCAGCCACGCGTGCACCCGCTCGGGGTCCGCCTGCGGGACCTCGCCCTCGTACCCGGCGACCCCCACCAGCCGCAGGGTTCCGGTGGCCGCCACCGCGTCGGCGACGGCCGCGCACTCCGTCTCCGTACGGATCCCGGTGCGCGCCCCCTCGCCCGCGCCGAGCTCGACGACCACGTCGACCGGACGCGCGGCGCCGGCCTCGCGCAGCGCCGTGTCCATCAGTTCGACGCCGCGCACGGAGTCGACGTAGCAGACGAAGCGGAAGGACGGGTCGGCGGTCAGTTCGGCGGCGATCCAGCGCAGGGCGGCCGGGTCCACCAGCTCGTTGGCCAGGAAGACCCGCTCGACGCCGAACGCCCGTGCGACGCGCACCTGATGCGGCACGGCTAGCGTGATGCCCCACGCTCCGTGCTCGATCTGCCGGTGGAAGAGCTGGGGCGCCATGGAGGTCTTGCCGTGCGGCGCGAAGGCGAGGCCGTGGCGGGCCGCGTACGTCTCCATCAGCTTCAGGTTGTGCTCCAGGCGCTCGGCGGACAGCGCGAGCACGGGCGTGGCGAAGCCGTCGGTGAAGAGGTTGCGGCGCTGGGCGGCCAGCTCGCCGACGGTCAGCCCGTCCGCGTCCGGCGGGAGCCCCTTGAACCGGTGGTCGACGCGTTCCTCGGTCAGACGGGCGAGCGCCTCACTCTTCATGGAACCTCCTGATCAGGTGTGTTGCATATTTTGCAATGCCCATTGCATGCATCGCTTACTGCTGTCTAACATCCTGGCCACGCGAGGTCAACGAACGGAAGTCCCGCGACCCGTCACCGCACTCACCTGACCGAGGAGCCACGAGCATCGTGACCGTCACCGGACCCTGCAACAGCCCCGACGTCGTGGACGTCGTCGCGCTCGGCGAGTCCATGGTCACGTTCCTGCCCACCCGCCCCGGCCGCCTCGCCGACGTACCCGCCTTCGAACGGGCCATCGGCGGCGCCGAGTCCAACGTGGCCTGCACGCTCGCCGCCGCCGGGCACTCCGCGCGCTGGGTCGGCCGGGTCGGCGCGGACGGCTTCGGCGACCACCTGGTGGAGACGATCGGCTCCTACGGCGTCGACGTCTCGGCCGTACGGCGCGATCCCGCCCGCCCGACCGGCATCTACTTCCGCACCGCCGGGGACCGCGCCACCGACGCCCACGAGGTCGCCTACTACCGGGCCGGTTCGGCCGCCTCCGCGATGGCCGTCGGCACCGTCGACGAGGCCGCGCTGCGCGCGTGCCGCGTGCTGCACCTGTCGGGCATCACGGCGGCGCTCTCCGACGACTGCCTCGAGCTGATGCGCGAGCTGACGGCGCCCCGCCCCGGACGCCCGCTGGTCTCCTTCGACGTCAACTTCCGGCCCGGACTGTGGCGCGACGCCGACGGGCCGGGGGTGCTGCTGGAGCTGGCGCGCCGCGCCGACCTGGTGTTCGTCGGCGACGACGAGGCCCGCCAGGCCTGGGGCCTGCACGGCGGCCGGGCGATCCGGGAGGCACTGCCCGAGCCGGACACCGTCGTCGTCAAGTACGGCCCCGGCGGAGCCGTCGCGTTCGACAGCGACACCGACGGCCTGGAGGACGGCGACGGCCACGCGACGTTCGTCCCGGCCCCCGAGGTCGACGTCGTCGCCCACGTCGGCGCCGGGGACGCCTTCGCCGCCGGCTTCCTGTCCGCCACTCTGCGCGGGCTGCCCGTACGCGACCGGCTGCGCCACGGCCACCTCATGGCCGCCGCCGCGCTCACCGTCCCCGGAGACCTCGCCGCTCCCCCCGCCCGCGACCACGCCGACCGGCTGACCGCCCTCGACGAGGGTGCGTGGGGGACACTTCGACTCGGCCCCGGCTGGACGAGCACCGCCCAGGGGGCCGACGAGGAGGTACGTACGCCATGAGCCAGACCGTCGACCGAGCGCTGAGCATCCTGCCGCTGCTCGCCGAGGGGCCCGCCGACCTCGGACAGGTCGCCGACCGCCTCGGCGTCCACAAGTCCACCGCCCTGCGGCTGCTGCGCACCCTCCACGAGCACGGCCTGGTCTACCGGCAGTCCGACCAGCGCTACCGCCTCGGCGCCCGCCTCTTCGCCCTCGCCCAGGAGGCGATGGAGAACCTCGACATCCGCGAGATCGCCCACCCGCACCTGACCCGGCTGAACGAGAGCTGCGGACACACCGTCCACCTCGCCGTGTACGAGGAGGGCGAGGTGCTCTACATCGACAAGGTCGAGAGCCGCTACCCGGTGCGCATGTACTCGCGGATCGGCAAGCCGGTCGCCATCACGGTCGCCGCCGTGGCCAAGCTGCTGCTGGCCGACCTGCCCGAGGCCGAGCGCCGCACCGTCGCGGAGAGGCTCGACTACCCCCTCTACACGGCCCGTTCGACACCCAACGCCGCCGCCTTCCTCAAGGAGCTGGCGACGGTGCGCGAACAGGGCTGGGCCACCGACCTCGGCGGCCACGAGGAGTCCATCAACTGCGTCGCCGCCCCCGTCCGGGGCGCCGACGGCCGGGTGGTCGCCGCGATGTCGGTCTCCGCGCCGAACGTCGTCGTCACCGCCGACGAACTCCTCACCCTGCTCCCGCTGGTGCGCCGCACCGCGGACGCCATCAGCGGCGAGTACTCCGGGAGAACCCCCGTGACCAGCCCCGCAAGCACCCCAGACAGGGACACCGTATGACCGAGAAGACCGCGCTCACCCCCAAGACCCACACCACCCCGCCCGCGAAGTTCTCCCACGGTGTGAAGAAGGGCAACATCCTCCAGGTCGCCGGACAGGTCGGCTTCCTGCCCGCCGAGGAGGGCAAGGCCCCCACGCCCGCCGGCCCCACCCTGCGCGAGCAGACCCTCCAGACCCTCGCCAACGTCAAGGCGATCCTCGAAGAGGGCGGCGCGAGCTGGGACGACGTGATGATGATCCGCGTCTATCTGACGGACGTGGACCACTTCGCCGAGATGAACGGCATCTACAACGCCTACTTCGAGGAGCAGGGCCTCACCCAGCCGCCCGCCGCGCGCACCACGGTCTACGTCGGCCTGCCCGCGGGACTCCTCATCGAGATCGACGCGCTCGCCGTACTCGGCTGACGCCGCTCTCACCCCCCTCACCCCCCCTCAGCACCTCCTGCACGGCACGGCGCCCACCAGCCCTCGGGCGCCGTGCCGCGATCCGTCCTGCTCGAAAGCCGTATGTACTTACCCAGAGGACCCCCTATGTCCCATCCGCTCGCCGCCCCCGCTCCCGCCGCGCCACCCCACACCGGAGGCCTGCTCCTCCTCGTCGACGGCACCACCGGACTCCTGCTGGTCGCCGCCCTCGGCATAGCCCTGCTGCTGTTCCTGATCATCAAGACGAGACTCCAGCCGTTCGTGGCGCTGCTCGCCGTCTCGATAGCCGTGGGCCTGCTCGCCGGCCTGTCCGTCACCGAACTCTTCGGCACCGTCCAGCGCTCCGACGCCGTCTCCACCATCGAGTCCGGCATGGGCGGCATCCTCGGCCATGTCGCCGTCATCATCGGCCTCGGCACGATGCTCGGCGCGATCCTGGAGGTCAGTGGCGGCGCCGAGGTGCTGGCGAGCAGGCTGCTGAACCTCTTCGGCGAGCGGCGGGCACCCCTCGCCATGGGCCTGACCGGTCTGATCTTCGGCATCCCGGTCTTCTTCGACGTGGGCATCTTCGTGCTCGCGCCCCTCGTCTACGCCGCCGCCAAGCGCAGCGGCAAGTCGATCCTGCTGTACTGCCTGCCGTTGCTCGCGGGCCTGTCCATGACGCACGCCTTCCTGCCCCCGCACCCGGGCCCGGTGGCCGCGGCCGGCCTGCTCCACGTGCAGCTCGGCTGGATCATCCTCATGGGCATCGTCTGCGGCATCCCGGCGGTGCTGGCCGCCTGGGCGTACTCCGCGTGGATCGGCAGGCGGATCTTCGTCGAGGTGCCGCAGGACATGGTCGACGCGGCGGACGAGGCCAAGCGGGCGGTCCTGGAGGAGCAGCGCCGCTCGGGCGTACGGCCCCAGGAGCAGCCGGTGGCCCTCGCGACGGTTCTCGGCATCATCGGCACGCCCCTGGTGCTGATCCTCGCGGCCACCTTCTCCTCGGTCGCGCTGGACCCGTCCACGGGCCGGTCGGTGATCGAGTTCTTCGGCCACCCGTTCGTGGCGCTGACGATCGCGCTGCTGCTGGCGTACTACCTGCTGGGCATCCGCCGGGGCTGGTCCCGCAAGTCGCTGGAGACGGTGTCCACGGCGTCCCTGAAGCCGGTCGGCAACATCCTGCTGGTGGTCGGCGCGGGCGGCGTCTTCGGCGCCGTCCTGAAGGCGAGCGGGGTCGCGCAGGCCCTGTCGGACACCTTCAACGGCGTGGGCCTGCCGGTGATCGTCCTCTCCTACCTGATCTCGCTGGTGCTGCGGGTGGCGCAGGGCTCGGCGACGGTGGCGATCGTGACCACGGCGGGCATCGTGGCCCCGCTGCTGGCCGAGGGACACCACTCGCAGGCCTTCGTCGCCCTGGTCATCATGGCGATCTCGGCCGGCTCGATCTTCGCCTCGCACGTCAACGACGGCGGCTTCTGGATGGTGGCGAAGTACTTCGGCATCAGCGAACGGGACACGCTGAAGACATGGACGGTGCTGGAGAGCGTGCTGTCGGTCGCGGGCTTCGCGGTGGCCGCCGTGCTGAGCCTGTTCGTGTGAGCGTGTTCGTGTGAGCGTGTGTCAGGTGGTGCCGTTGTAGGCATCCGATAACGAAGTAGGGGCTGGCTGTGCCGGGCACAGGATCGTCGACCATACTGCCCGCTGTGGAGCAGCGCATAGGTTCGAGCAGCCAGCCCCTGAAGAACGAGCCCGTGACGGGCGCCGGATTCGACCCGGCGTTCATCCCCGGCCTCACGACTCCGGCGACCAAGGAGCCGGACGACGCGAAGCCGGAGGACGCCGAGCCGGACGACGCGAAGCAGGAACCGGACGACGCGAGGCCGGAGCGGACCGAGGCCGCCGCCGCGGAAGGGCCCGAGAAGCCCGCGGCGGAAGGGGCCGAGGAGCCCGCCGCGGTGGAAGGGACCGAGGAGCCCGCCGCCGCGGACGACGAGGTCCCCGACGGCCCCGTCTTCGAGGCCGCCGACCGCCGCGCCCGGATCGTCGCCGACCACCGGGGCGTACGCCTCGGCCTGGACGACCAGGAGTGCGAGTTCCGCTGGGACGAGATCGGCGCCGTGGAGACGGCCACGCCCCGCTTCGGCAAGCGGTTCACGATCACCGTGCACACGCCCGAGCGCCGCTGGTACCCCATCGAGATCGAGGCACCCTCCAGGTCCCGCTTCGGCGAGTGGGAGAGCCGGCTGGACGCGGTCCTGGACGCCTACTTCGACGACGGCGCGGCAGACGACCAGGACGGCGCGACGGACGAATCCGGCGCGGCGGAGGACGACCGCGCCTCCGGAGAGGCGGAGCAGGACCGCGCCTCCGGAGAGGCGGAGCAGGACCGTCCCTCCGGCGCGACGGACGAGGACACGGCGATCAGCCGATCTTGAGCCACTTCGGGTCGGTGGCGATCGCCTCCAGCTGGTTCATGGTCAGGGCCGGGGCCTGACGGGTCGCCGGGGTGTTCTGCGCGCCGGAGTTGAAGGCGCTGATGACCACACGGCGGCCGTCGGGCCGGATGGTGTCCACGGTCCACATGACGATCCCGGCGATGCCCTTCTCGCCCTCCTGCTTGCGCCGGACGACCTTGGTCCCGTCGGGCAGGGTCCTGCTCCCGGCCCCGAAGAGCTCGCCCTCGACGTCCCGCATGTCCGGCTGGACGTTGATCTGCACCAGGCTCTTGCCCCGGCCGTCGTCGACGACGACGTACCCGAACTCGTAGTCGTCCGACCGGCTCCGGGAGACCACCTTCAGCCCGTGCGGCACCAGCCGGGCGAGCGTCGCCGGGACCGAGCCGTGGTGGGCCGTCGTCGCGCTGGGCGCGGCGGTCATCCGGGGATCGACGGGGATGGCGCCCGCTGCGGCACGCCACTCGGGCGCGGTGACCAGCTTCTTCAACTGCTCGGCGGACAGCGGCGGCTGGGCGCGGGTGACCGGCGAGGCCTTCTCGGCGGCGGCGTTCCACTCCTGGACGCTGACGTGCGCGCCCGTCGGCGTCACGAGTTCGGCGCGCCACAGTTTCGTTCCGCTGCGCTTGTTCGGGTACTCGTAGCCCTTGAGGATCATCAGGGCGGAACCGTCGGACAGCTTGGTGGTGGCGCAGCTGTCGTAGGCGATGTACACCGGTTCCGGGCACTCGGTGGTCTCGGCGGCCTCCTGGCTGCGGGGCTGGACCAGGCCCAAAGAGACGGCGACGGCGGCCTTGCCGTGGCCGTCGTCGTACACGCCCTGGGCGAAGGGGCTCTTGTAGGGCCCGTGCCCGTTCGTCTCGTCGGTGCCGCTCCCCGTCGTGTCGCTGAACTTTCCCTCCGGCAGCAGCTTTTCGAGGGTGCGGACGAGCTGGGCCCCGGAGACGCCGGAGACGCCGGAGGCCTGGGAGCCGGCGGACGCGGACGCGGCGGAGTCCGCCCGCCCCGGGGACTGGCCTCCGGCCACGGACCGCTGCCGGCCGTCGCCCCCCTGCCCGCCGGGCAGGACCAGGGCGGCGCCCACCCCGATGAGCGCGACCGCGGTCACACCGCCCGCGACGGCGGCCCGTCGTCGGGCCCGCAGCCGCCGCCCGCGCGCCTGACCGCCGGCGGCCAGCTCCTGCCGGTCGGTCGCGAACGTGGTGCCGGTGTCGCGCAGGGCGTCGGCGAACCGTTCCTCGAAGGGGTCGTGGTGTTCGTCGTGGTGTTCAGCAGGCATGGCGAACCGCCGTTTCTGGGACGTTGGTCGATGATGCGTGTGCCGGAGGAGCGGGTCAGGGCCGGGCGTACTCGCCGAGGGCGTCGCCGAGGAGCAGACGCAGCCGGGCGAGCGCGCGGACGCAGCGCGTCCGTACGGCGGCCGAGCTGGTGTTCATCGCGGAGGCCGTCTCCTCGATGCTGCGGTCCTCCCAGTAGCGCAGGACGACCACCGCCCGGTCCTTGGCGGACAGCCGTCCGAGCGCCTCCAGCAGCGTCAGGCGCAGCGGAGCGTCACCGCCCGCGTCCGGCCCCGGGACATCGGGGAGCACCTCGGTGGCGCGCTCCCGGTGGCTGCTGTGGCGACGCCTGTGGGCGAGGAAGGTCCGGGTGAGGACGGTCTGGGCGTACCCGGCCGGATTGCCCACCCGGGAGATCCGGCCCCAGCGGACGTACACCCGCCCGAGGGTCTCCTGGACGAGGTCCTCGGCGAGATGGGTGTCCCCACCCGTGAGCAGACAGGCGGACCGGTAGAGATGCCCGGCACGCGCCGCGGCGAACTCCGGATACCCGTCGTACCCCTCTCCCCGCCCCAGCCCCATGCGTCCCCGCTTCCCGCTCGTCTCCAGCACTCTCACCTCTTTGATGCGCCGGACCCCCCGGAATGTTTCATCCGCCCGAGAACGCGGGCGACGCCCGAACCCTGGTGGGTCCGGGCGTCGCGTCGGGTCGGGCGGGAGAGGTTACGGAAGCGCGTGGACGTGTGCGCCGACCGAGTTGGACCAGGCGTTGCCGGCCGCCGCGTCCCAGTTGGTGGACCAGGTCATGGCGCCGCGCAGGTCGGGGTAGGTCTTCGACGGCTTGAAGGTGCCGCAGTTGGTGAGCTTGGTCAGGCAGTCGAGGGCGTTGTTGACGGTCGTGGGCGAGACGTAGCCGCCGCCGGCGCCGCTGGGGGAGGCGGGGAGGCCGAGGCCGACCTGGGACGGGGCGAGGCCGCCTTCCAGCTGGATGCAGGCCAGGGCGGTCAGGAAGTCCACCGAGCCCTGCGAGTACACCTTGCCGTCACAGCCCAGCATCGCGCCGCTGTTGTAGTACTGGGTGTTGACGACCGTCAGGATGTCCTTGATGTTCAGGGCCGTCTTGAAGTAGCTGCCCGAGGTCGACTGCATGTCGATCGTCTGCGGCGCCATGGTGATGATCAGGTTGGGCCCGGCCTTCGCGGACAGAGCGCGCAGCGCCTGCGTCATGTACGTCGGGTTCAGGCCGTTCTCCAGGTCGATGTCGACGCCGTCGAAGCCGTACGTCTGCATCAGGGAGTAGACCGAGTTGGCGAAGTTCGTGGCCGATGTCGAGTCGCTGACCGACACCGTGCCCTTCTCACCGCCCACCGAGACGATGACCTTCTTGCCGGCCGCCTGCTTGGCCTTGATGTCCGCCTTGAACTGGTCGACGGTGTAGCCGCCCAGGCCCGCGGAGTCGAGGTTGAAGGTCACCGCGCCGGGCGTGGTCGTGGCGTCGGCGAAGGCGACCGCGATGATGTCGTAGGCGGAGGGGACGTCGGAGATCTTCTGGACGGTCGCGCCGTTGTTGAAGTTCTGCCAGTAGCCCGTGACCGCGTGCTTGGGCAGGCCGGTGACCGGGCCGGGGCCGGGGTCCCCGCTGCCCGCCGTGGTGGCCGTCACCGTCGCCGACTTCGCCGACTCGCCCGCCGCGTTGGTCGCCGTGACCTGGAAGGAGTACGACGTCGAGGCCGTCAGGCCGGTCACGGTCGCCGAGGTGCCCGTCACCGAGGAGACCTTCGTGCCGTTGCGGTAGACGTTGTAGCCGGTCGCGTTCGAGACCGTGCTCCAGGACAGGGACACCGAGGACGAGGTCGTCCCCGTCGCCGTCAGGCCGCTCGGGGCCGCCGGAACGGTCGGGGCCGGGTCACCGCCGCCGCCCCCGTCCGGGCCGAACACCGAGACGTCGTCGGCGTAGTAGGCGGCCGTGCCGTACCAGCCGTGCAGGTAGATCGTCACCGACGTGGTGGAGGAGCCGGTGGTGAAGGTGGTCTGGAGCTGCTTCCAGGTCGGGGTGTCGGGCGTCCAGGTCGAGACGTCCGTGGTGCCCGTGCCGGTGGCGCCCAGGTAGGCGTACCCGCCCTGCACCCACGCGCTCAGCGTGTACGTCGAGTTGGGCTTGACCGCGACCGTCTGGGTGCACTGGGCGTTGTCCAGCGCCGCCGGGGTGGCCTTCAGCGCGGCCGTGCCGCTGTGCACCGGGGAGGAGACGGTCGTACCGCTGCCGGCCGAGCACGTCCAGTTGCCCAGGCCCGACTCGAATCCGGCGTTCTTGGCGTTGTTGACGTCGGCCGCCGACGCCTGGCCGGTGCCCGCGAGGGAGAGGGCGACGGCCGCGGTCACGGCTCCGGACCAGATGCGCAGCGGCCGGAGCCGTCTGCTCGTGGGCATGCCTGGTACGCGGTCCACTGAGGCCTCCGGGGAAGGGAGAGGTGGGATGGGAGGGGAGGGAGGTGCGGGGAAGTGCGAGGAGGTGCGGGGAAGTGCAGGGAAGTGCGGGGTGACGGTGGCCACCGCTAGCCGTACAAGTTGGTCCAGACCAATTGCATTGTCAAGAGGTCCAGACCAACTTCCCCGGTCCTGTCCCTGTTTGACACTTCCTCGACCGATGCGCTCGGCCCAGGGTCAATGGGCGGCCGCCGGGCCCACGCTTTCGGGCCGTTCCCGATGCTCAAGCTGCCCCGTTTTGCCGTGACTTGTGCAACAGCAGTTGTCACCCAGCTACGGATTCGCTGTTCTCCGGTCACAGAGGCGTGGATACAGTGCTGAGGTAGTCACGCAGTGAAGTCAACTGGGTGCACTGGAGGAACACGACGGTGCGCCGACAGGCGTCAAACGGGGAGCTGGCGTGTCAACTGCGATCGCTGTCACCGGCGCCGACATGGCGCTGCCCGCGCAGGACGAGCGCACCGTGCCCGCGGTCGTCCTCCAGGACCTGGACCGGCAGCCGCTGGAACAGACGCTGGACGGCATGCGGGCCCTGCTCGACCAGCACGGGCACGTGGTCGTCGTCTGCTCGCCGGCCGTCCCCGACGGGGTCCGGCGCCGGCTGCACACCGTCCGCTCGCTGCTGGAGAGCGACCGTATCGCCTTGTTCCGCCCGGAACTTCCCCCGCTCGGAATCGCCGTCCTCGCCCGCCAGTTGAGGCAGCTGGCCTCCTGCGACCTCGGCCCCGGCGTCCTCGCCTCGGCGGGCCGCCTGCTCACCCACTACGTCCACTGCGGCGCCGTACTCAACTCCGTCACCCGCCTGGACCGCGTCCCCGTAGGGCTCAAGGCCCATGCCAAGTCCTGGGTGCCGGGCAGCCAGTTCGGCGTGATCGCCCACCCGGAGCCGCAACTGGTGCGGATCGGGCCGGAAGCCGTCCTCGCCGGGCCGGACTTCGCCACCTGGATGCTGGTCGCCAGGGGTCAGCTCCAGTCCGACTGGGTCACCACCACTCTCGCCCCGGCCTGGCGCGTGCTCGGGCTGCGCGAGGCCGCGCTCCCGGCCGAGTCCGCCGCCTGGTGGGGGACGGGAAGGCTGGTCGAGTTCTGCACCTACCTGCCCGAGCTGTCCGTGCTGTACCAGCTGGTCACCTCGGTGCGCCAGAGCGTGTGCCACTGGTGCGGCATCGACGTCATCGGGGACCGCTGCGTCTTCTGCTCCGCCACACCGCCGGGTCCCGACAGACCTGTCCAGCACAGTCACGCATCCCTGGGCGAGCCGTGAGCCGTGCGCCGTGCGCCGTCGGCCGTGGGCCGCCCGCGCGGGTGAGCCGCACCGCCGGCGTCACCGCCACGGCCACCGTCCCGCCCACCGCCGGCCTCGATCGCCCCCGCCGAGCGCCACCGCCATCCGACTTCGCCGACCGCCACAGCCATCCGACTTCGCCGACCGCCACCGTCACCGCCCCCACCATCAGACCCCGCTCGTCCGAGATCCCCGATGAGGTTGCACGGTCCATGAACTCCCGTCAGCGCCGCGGCGTGATACTCCTGCTCCTGTCCGTCGTCTGCGCCATCGGCGCGTTCGCCGGCGTGCTCTCCGTGATCAGCGACGTCAAGTCCAAGGTCGGCCCCGAGGTCACCGCGTACCAGCTCAAGAGCGATGTGAAGCCGTACACGCCGCTGAACGCGAGCCAGTTCGAGAAGATCAGGATGCCCAAGCGGTGGCTGTCGCCCAACGCGGTCACCGACCTCGCCCGGATCCGGGGCAAGATCGCGGTCACCACGCTCCGGCACGGCTCGCTGCTCCAGAGCGACATGATCGTGGACCAGCCCGCCCTCCAGCCGGGGCAGCAGGAGGTCGCCATCATGATCGACGCGGCGACCGGCGTGGCCGGCAAGATCACACCGGGCTCCACGGTCAACGTGTACGCCACCTTCCCCGGACAGCGTGAGGGCGACCCCGCCCAGTCCAAGATCATCGTGACCGGCGCCAAGGTGCTCGACGTGGGCGAGATCACCGCGCTGGACCCGAACGCCGACAACAAGAACCAGCAGTCCACCGAGACCGTCCCCATCACCTTCGCGCTCTCCACGATCGACGCCCAGCGCATCACCTACGCCGAGTCCTTCGCCCAGCGGGTCAGGCTCGCGCTGGTCGCGCCCGGCAGCGACACCAGCGTCCCGGCCAAGGACCGGACCTACGAACTCGCGAACGACAAGTGAGAGGCCCGCACGCATGCCCACCAGGATCCTCCCGGCAGTCGGCGACGCGGACGCGGTCCGGTCCCTCACGACACTGCTCAGCCAGCTCCCCGACGCGGAGCCGGTGACCCCTGTCGCCGACTCCACCCAGCTCGTGGACACCCTCGCGCGCCTGGCCGCGGAGTCCATCGACGAGCTGCCCGAGGTCGTGGTGGTGCACGAGCGGATCGGCCCGGTGCCGGCCCTGGAGCTGATCCGCGAGGTCGCCCTGCGCTTCCCGGCGGTCGGCGTCATCCTCGTCACCTCCGACGCGAGCCCCGGCCTGTTCTCGGCCGCCATGGACTCGGGGGCACGGGGCCTCGTGGCCCTCCCCCTGAGCTACGAGGAGCTGGTCAGCCGGGTGCAGGCGGTGGCCCAGTGGTCGGTGGGCGTACGGCGCCATCTCGGGCACGGCGGCGACGTGTTCACCGGGACCGGCGGGCGCGCGGTCACGGTGAGCGGCGCCAAGGGCGGCGTGGGGGCCACGGTCGCGGCCATCCAACTGGCCCTGGCCGCACAGGCCTCCGGGCACAGCACCGCCCTGGTCGACATGGACCTCCAGGCCGGTGACATCGCCTCCTACCTGGACGTCCAGTTCCGCCGCTCGGTCGTGGACCTGGCCGCCATCACCGACATCTCCCCGCGGGTCCTGGCCGACGCCGTCTTCCGCCACGACACCGGCATGGCCCTGCTGCTCGCCCCCGGCGAGGGCGAACGCGGCGAGGAGGTCACCGACCGCGCGGCCCGACAGATCGTCAGCGCCCTGCGCTCCCGCTACGAGGTCGTCGTCCTGGACTGCGGCGCCCAGCTGAGCGGCGCCGGCGCGGCCGCCGTGGAGATGGCCGACACCGCCCTGCTGGTCACCACCCCCGACGTGGTCGCGGTGCGCGGCGCCAAACGGACGGTACGGATGTGGGACCGGCTCCAGATCCGCAAGGCCGAGGAGACGGTGATCGTCGTCAACCGCCACACTCGCGGTACGGAGATCCAGCCGCCGCTCATCCAGAAGATCACCGGCACGGCGGTGGCGGGCACGGCGATCCCCGCGAACTTCAAGGAACTCCAGGGCGCGGTCGACGCCGGCCGCATCCACGAGCTGGACAACAGGAGCACGGTCAAGCAGGCCCTGTGGGGCCTCGCGGGCGAACTCGGGATCGTCAAGGCGCCTGAGGGGGACCGGCGGGCCGGCGGCCGGCTGAAGGGCGACCGAGGGTCGGTGAGTTTCCGGCGGCGCAGAGGGGTGGGGGGATGAGGGGACGTGCGGTCGCCGTGAGACGGCGGTTACGGCTGCGACCACGACCAGGGCTGCGGCCACGACTACGGCTGCGACTACGGGTGCGGCTCCGCTCGGACAGCGGGCAGGTCGCCATCGAGTTCCTCGGCATGGCGCCGACCATCATCATCACGTTGGTGCTGCTGTGGCAGTGCGTGCTGCTGGGGTACACGTACACGCTCGCGGGGAATGCTGCGGACGAGGCGGTGCGGGCTGCGGCGGTGGGGGAGTCATGTCAGCAGGCGGGCGAGAAGGATCTGCCGGGCGCGTGGCAGGGCGCCGAGATCGACTGCGGCGGGTCCGGGACCGGATACGTCACAGCCGACGTCAAGCTGAAGGTCCCCGTCCTCCTGCCCGGCCTGATCGGCTTCCCGATCCCGGTGCACGCCCACGCCGGTGCCGTGAAGGAGGTGCCGAACTGACATGCCGTACGCCCGCAGACGCCGACGCAGGCACAGCGATCGCGGCCAAGTCGCCATCGAGTACCTCGGATTCATCCCGATCCTGATGCTGGTCGCCGTGGCGGTCATCCAGATCGGGCTCGTCGCCTACGCCGCCCTGCAGGCGGGGACGGCGGCGCGGGCAGGGGCACGTGCGGCCTCGCTCGGAAGAAGTGCCCAGCAGGGCTGCCAGGAGGCGGTGTCCGACGCGCTCAGCGGCCGTACGACATGTGCCGAGGCCCCGGGCGGCGACACCGTCACCGTCACCGCCACCGTCCGCATCCCGTCGATCATCCCGGCCTGGGACGACGCCTTCGGCACAGTCAGCAAGAAGGCCACCATGCCGCTCGACCACTGACCGAGGACGAGGAGCCCTGGAACCATGAGCCTCCGCGCACGCATCAACTCCCCCGAGGAGCACGCCGGCCGGGGCGAGGACGGTCATCTCGTCGCCTCCTACCGGGCGAAGCTGCTGGAGGAGATCGATCTCGCGGAGATGAGTTCGCTGGCCGCCGCCGAGCGGCGGATGCGGCTGGAGCGGGTGCTCGGGCACATCATCAGCCGGGAGGGCCCGGTCCTGTCGACCGTGGAGCGCTCGCAGCTGATCCGCCGGGTGGTCGACGAGGCGCTGGGCCTCGGCATCCTCGAACCGCTCCTGGAGGACGCCTCCATCACGGAGATCATGGTCAACGGCCCGGACGCGATCTTCGTCGAGCGCGGTGGCCGGGTCGAACAGCTCCCGATCCGCTTCGCCTCCACCGACCAGCTGATGCAGACGATCGAGCGGATCGTCTCCACGGTCAACCGGCGCGTGGACGAGTCGACCCCGATGGTCGACGCCCGGCTGCCGTCCGGCGAGCGTGTCAACGTGATCATCCCACCGCTGTCGCTCACCGGCCCCACCCTCACCATCCGCCGCTTCCCGCGCTCCTTCACCCTCCAGGAGCTGATCGGCTTCGGCTCGCTCGACGAGCACATGCTGTTCCTGCTGGCCGGGCTGGTGCAGGCGAAGTTCAACATCATCGTCTCCGGCGCCACCGGCACCGGAAAGACGACCCTGCTCAACGCCCTGTCCGGGCTGATCCCCGGAGGCGAGCGCATCATCACCATCGAGGACTCCGCCGAACTCCAGCTCCAGCAGCAGCATGTGATCCGGCTGGAGTCCCGCCCGCCCAACGTCGAGGGGCGGGGCCAGATCACCATTCGCGATCTGGTGCGCAACTCGCTGCGCATGCGCCCCGACCGCATCGTCGTCGGCGAGGTCCGCGGCGGCGAGTCGCTGGACATGCTCCAGGCGATGTCGACCGGCCACGACGGCTCCCTCGCCACCGTGCACGCCAACAGCGCCGAGGACGCGCTGATGCGATTGCAGACGCTGGCCTCCATGTCCGACGTGGAGGTGCCCTTCGTCGCCCTGCACGACCAGATCAACAGCGCCGTCGACGTGATCGTCCAGCTCACCCGCTTCGCCGACGGCGCCCGCCGGGTCACCGAGATCGCCGTACTCGACAGCCACGGCGGCGAGCCGTACCGGCTGGCGACCGTGGCCCGCTTCGCCGCCCAGCCCATGACGGCCGACGGCCGGATCCACGGCGCCTTCGAGCACCACCCGCTACCCCGCCGCACCGCCGACCGGCTCTACATGGCGGGCCAGCCCATCCCCCAGGCCTTCGGCGTCGCCCAGTCCGCAGACCAGTTGGCCACCCGAGAAGCCAGGTAGGCAGGTAGGAAGCGTCCCCATGGATCTGAGCACCCTCGTCACCCTCACCACCGGCGTCACCCTGCTGACCTGCGTCCTGGCCGTCGTGGGCCTGCACGCCTACGCCATGGGCCGGGCCCAGCGGGCGGCACTCGTCGACCGGCTGTCCCAGACCGGCCAGGTCACGGTGGGCCGCCGGCGCCGCTTCCGCACGCTGGACCGCCGGCTGCGCCGCACCCGGCTGGGCCGCAGGCTGGAACTGAGGCTGGCCGCGACGGGCCTGGACGTCACGCCGGGCGAGTTCTTCGCCTGCATGCTCGCCACGGTGGCCGCCCTGTGGCTGATCGGCCAGGCCGCCCTGGCCCCCTTCTTCGGCCCGCCGGCCGGGCTGCTCGGCGTCGGGGCGGCGATGCAGTTCCTCAGCTGGCAGCGCCAGAAACGCATCGAGAAGTTCATCAACCAGCTGCCCGAACTGGCCCGCATCCTCGCCAACGCCACCCACGCCGGCCTCGCCCTGCGCACCGCCATCGGCATGGCGGCGGAGGAACTGGAGGCCCCGGCGGGCGAGGAACTGGGCAAGGTCGCCCACCAACTGGCGCTCGGCGCCTCGATGGACGACGCGCTGGGCGAGCTGGCCGACCGCCTGCCCTCCCGCGAACTGGTCGTCCTGGTCACCACGCTCGTCCTGTCCAACCGGGCGGGCGGCCAGGTGGTCAGCGCCCTGCGGAACCTCACCGAGACCCTGGAGGAACGCAAGGAGACCCGCCGCGAGATCCGCACCCAGCTCTCCCAGGTCAACATGACCTCGTACGCCGTCCCCGTCCTGGGCATCGGCGCGCTCCTGCTCATGAACGGCGTGAAAGCCGGCGCGCTGGACCGGATGACGGGGTCCCCGGTCGGCCAGGCCGCGGTGATCATCTCGTTCGCGCTGTACGCCGTCGGGTTCGTCCTCATCCGACGCCTGTCCCGTATCGACGTCTGAGTCCAGGCCCAGAGAGGGGGAACCGGGTATGGCACTGCTGCTCGCACTGGTGACGGGCCTCAGCGTCTGGGGCGTCTTCGCCGGCATCCGCATGTACCGGGCGGACGCCAGACTGCCCGACGACCTGGCGCTGGCCCTGGAGGTGGGCTCCACCCGCACCGGCGCGGTGGACTCCGTGATCGACCGCCTCGGCATGCGCTACGCCCCGGCCGTACTGCGTCTGATGGGCCCCAAGCTGGTGGCGAAGTACCGCCGCAGGATCGACCTGGCGGGCAACCCGGGCGGCCTGACGATCGACCGCTACGCGGCCCGACGGGCGGTGTACGGCTTCCTGGGTGGTGTCGGCGGTCTGGTGTTCGTGCTGCGCGGCCAGTTCCTGGTGGCGCTGCTGCTCTTCGCCTTCGGCGCGTTCTGGACGGAGGTCGGCATCTGGTCGGCCATCCGCATCCGCAAGGACGTGATCGAGCGCACCCTGCCGGACTTCCTGGACGTGCTGGCGGTCGTGGTCAGCGCCGGCCTGGGCTTCCGCCAGGCACTGGACCGGGTCGCCTCCAAGTACGAGGGTCCCTGGGCGGACGAACTGCGCATCACCCTCCGCCAGATGGACCTCGGCATGAGCCGCCGCCAGGCCTTCGCGGAACTGCGCCGCCGCAACGACTCCGAGCAGGTCGCCATGTTCGTCACGGCGCTCCAGCAGGGCGAGGAACTGGGCGCGCCCATCGTGGACACCCTGGTCGCCCTCGCCAAGGACATGCGCCGCACCGACGCGCAGAACGCCCGCCGCAAGGCCGCCCGCGCGGTCCCCAAGGCCACCATGATGATCACCACCTTCATGGTCCCGGCCACCATGATCCTCCTCACCGCGGGCCTGCTCCTGGGCTCCGGCGTGGACTTCAGCTCGGTCACGGGCAAGTAGGAAGGGGGCCCGAGGACACGATGACGACCACGGAGGCACACGGCACGCACCGCACGGAACGCACGGGCCTGCTCCGCCGCCGCCCGAGAACCCCCGAGATCACCACACCCCCGGCAGGCACGGTCCTCCCCGCCCACGTCCGCACGGGCGCCCCCGACATCCCGGTCACATCGGCGACCCCGGCCCTGCCACCCGGCTGGGAACCGGCGGAGGGCGCCGCGCCGCCGCCGCTGCCGCTGCCGCCTGGGCGGACAGCCGAGGGCGGGGAAGCCCCACAGGGGGCCCAGCCTCCGCAGGGCCTGGGCCCCGCCCCGGAGAAGATCCAGATCAGCGCCCTTCAGGCGATGTGCCGCCACGTCTTCGCCTTCCGCCTGGCGATGATCGCCCTGTCCGCGCCCGCCGCCCTGGTCCATGCCGCCCCCGGCCTTCCCACCCGCCTGGTCGGCGCGGCCGTCGTCGTCACCTTCATGGCCTCGTACGTCCTCTTCAGGGACTGGGAACGCTTCGGCCCGCTCCTCCTGCGCCACCCCACCCTGCTGGCCGTGGACACCCTCTTCGGTTCGCTGCTGCTGGTCGCGGCGGGCCCGGACAGCACCCTGGCCTACGTCAGCGTCTGCACACCGCTCCTCGCCGGCCTCGTCTACAGCTGGCGCGGAGCGGCCGTCTTCGCCTCGCTCCAGTCGCTGATCCTGCTGGTCGTCTACGCCGGCGACAGGGAACTGCACGCCAATGCGGCCCAGTCCGCCCTGTTCCCCGGCCTGTGCCTGATCGCGGGCGCGGTCGGCGCCACCCAGCGCACCCTGCTGCTCCGCTTCGGTGAGGCCACCCGCGCCCTGACCACGGTCCAGGCCCGCCTGGCGGTCACGGAGGCGGTGGGCGCCGAGCGCGCCCGCCTGGCCCGCGAGATGCACGACTCGGTGGCGAAGACCCTGCACGGAGTGGCGATGGCCGCCGACGGTCTGGCGGGCACGGCGGGTACCGACGGGATGGACCCGGCCCTGGTCAGACAACAGGCGGAACTGGTCGCCCGCTCGGCCCGCAGAGCCGCCGCCGAGGCCCGCGAACTGCTGACCGACCTGCGCCGCGAGCACGACCCGACCCATGGCACGGACGTCCTGGTCGAACTCGCCGCCCGCACCCGCGACTTCGCCGACCGCACCGGCCTGCCCGCCGCCTACCGCCCGACGGGCGCCCCCGGCGTACCGCCCATCCCGCCGGCCGTGGCCCGTCAGCTCCTGACCATCGCCTCGGAAGCGATGGAGAACGCCCACCGCCACGCGGCCCCGACCCGGGTCGACGTGGAGGCGGGCGTCCACGGCGACCTGCTGCGCATCAGCGTCCACGACGACGGAAGGGGCCTGCCCCCGGGCACCACGCTGGAACAACTGCGTCGCACGGGCCACTTCGGCCTGGTCGGCATGGTCGAGCGCGCCGCCTCCGTGGGCGCCCGCATCCGCGTCGGCCGCGGCAACCACCCCAAGGGCACGGAGGTCCGGGTGGAACTCCCGGTGGGCGCGCTGACGACATCAACAGCACCGACAGCACCGACAGCACCGACAGCACCGACAGCACCGACAGCACCGACAGCACCGACGACACCCAGGACTTGAGAGGAGGAGGCGCGAATGCAGGACCAGACACCGAACCCCTTCGAGACCCTGCCGTCCGCGACACCACCCACACCCTTGCGCGTGGTCGTGGCGGACGACAACCCGGTGGTCCGCGCCGGCCTGACGGCGCTGCTCTCCGGACGCCCGGACATCACGGTGGTGGCGGAGGCGGCGGACGGCCGGACGGCCTGGGAGGCGGCCCACACACACCGCCCGGACGTCGTCCTGCTCGACGTCCGCATGCCGGGCGTGGACGGCATCTCCGCACTCCCGTACCTGGTGCGGATCGCCCCGGTCCTCATGCTGACCTACAGCCGCGAGTCCCAGATCGTCCAGGAGGCCCTGAGCCGGGGCGCGGGCGGCTACCTGGTCCACGGCGAGTTCACGGCGGACCAGTTGGTGGACGCCGTACGGGACATCAAGGAGGGCAGGCCCCACTTCACCCCCACGGCGGCGGGAGCGTTGCTGGCCCAGTTGCGCCGGGACCGGCCGTCCAGCTCGCTCCCGGAGGGATTGGGAGATGCGACTGCACACGCCCCAGAAGCTCCAATGCCGGGTCCGAGCCCCAGTTTTGCGGAACCTCTTTCGCAACTGCAACCGAATGTGGGACAGTCATCGTCTGGGTGGACAGGTGGTGGCCGCCCGGCCGCCGTCGACAGGTCGAGGTTCCAACTCAGCGCGAGGGAGGCGGAGATCATGGACCTCATCGCGTCCGGCATGACCAATCAGCAGATCGCCGCCACCTGCTTCATCAGCGAGAAGACCGTCAAGAACCACATCAACCGCATCTTCGCCAAGCTCCACAGCACCAGCCGCGCCGAGGCCGCCGCGAAGTGGCTCGGCACGGCCCCGGGCCCGTCGGCGCGAGGACTGAGGTGACGTGAGATGACGACGGTACGGGGGAGAGGCGGCTGGGTCTCCCTTTGGGCCCGGGAATGGGCCCAGGGACCCTCCGGCGGCAGGGGCCTTCCGCCCTACCTTTCCGGTGTCGCAAGCGGCGCGACGACTCGACCCGGAGGGGAACACCATGAGCGACCTGATGCTGAAGACCGCGGTTGCGACCAAGGTCCGCGTGAACGGCTGGAAGAACACGACGGCCCAGGCACTCCAGCGCCGCGCCGGCGACAGGGGTCAGACCGCGGTCGAGTACCTGGGCATCATCGCGGTGGTGGTGGCGATCGTGCTGGCTATCACGGGGACCAGCATCGGTCAGACGATTCTGACCAAGATCACCGGCCTGATCGGCAAGGTCGGCAATTGACGCGACCGCGACGCTACGGCGACGCAGGGCAGGCCTTCCCCATCTACATCACGGTGGTGGGGGGCCTGCTCTTTCTTGCGCTCGCATACTTCGCGGTCGGCCAGGCGACGGTGAATCGAAGCGGTGCACAGACGGCGGCCGATGCGGCGGCACTCGCGGCGGCTCAGGAGAGGCGTGACCAGCTTGTGGCCGAGTGGACGAAGGACGTACTCGATCCGAGCAAGTGGCAGCAGATCTTCGAAGGCGACGGTCAAGAGCTCAGTTCCCCCTGCTGGCGCGCGTCTGAACTAGCCTCACAGAACGACGCCCGCATGCTTGGTTGTAGTCCGCACGGCCCGCTGGACTTCACGGTTGACGTCGAGACGAACAAGACCATGGGCAAGTCGGTTGTCCCCATCACGGAGAGCAAGCGCTCCAAGGCACATGCCGAAGCCGTCATCACGCGGCTCTGTGAGTTCAAGCCCTTGCCCGTGAACGCCGGGTCCGAAGTGCTGCCTCGCCTCACATGCAAGGACGGCAAGTACTGGGACATCGACCCGAAGGAGCTCACCGATCTGCCCAAGGCCCAAGACCTCTTCGACGTCCACCTGGTCGGCTGACAAGCGAACAACGAGCGATGAAGGAAGCAGAGTGATGAGCATTCGGTTCACTGCGAAGGCCCGCAGGGGGATGGCCGCGTTGATCGTTGCGGCTGGTCTTGCCGTGGGCGCGGCCGGCTGTGGTGGGGGCGGTGACGACAAGAGGCCGGAGGCTACGGCCTCTGCCTCCGAGGATGGCGGGTCCGAGCCGAGTGCTCAGCAAGGGCAGTCAGCCGCACCCCTGGCTGAGCTCAGGGGCACAGATGGCCTGCTGATTCAGATCGTCGCAGCCCAACGGGACTCCGGAGGGTTCGTCACAGTGAATGGCAACCTGAAGAATGACGGCGCCGAGTCCGTGCCCATTCCGGCCCAAGTCAGTGGCGACGAGACCGAAATCATCAAGCACGGGATCTCGCTAGGTGGCGCCACCTTGGTGGACTCCAAGGGCAAGAAGCGGTATTACGTCCTGCGGGACACAGAGGGGCGCCCGTTGACGACGACTGGGCTGGGCACGGTAGACGCAGGTCAAACTATCCCCGTCTTCATGCAGTTCCCCTCACCCCCCGCGAACGTCACCGACGTAAGCCTGCAACTCCCCACCTTCTCCAGCGGCACCATCAAGATCTCCGGCTGAGGCGGCCACCATGACCCACACCCGAACCCGCCTCACCCTCACCCTCACAACCGCCACCCTGCTCATCACCGCGAACCTCTACGGCACCGTCGCGGCCCACGCCGACACGGGCCCGAGCGAACCACCAGGCACCGAACCATCGGCCTCCGCCCCCGTGAAGGTGGACCCGAACGATCCGGACCTGAAGCTGCCCGAGGGGGCCACGCTCGCCGCCCCCAAGGTGCTGGACATCAAGTCGGTGGTGGAGGACCAGGGCGGCGAGGAGCGCCGTGAGGACACCAACACGGACGTGACGTTCGCGCTCCAGGCCGAGGTGCTGTTCGCGAAGGACAGCGCGAAGCTGAGCGACCAGGCGCGGGCACGTATCGAGGGGATCGCGCAGGAGATCAAGAAGCAGCACGCGAGCCAGGTCCGCGTCTTCGGCTTCACCGACAACCTGGGCACCCACGAACACGGCGTGGTCCTGTCCAAGCAGCGCGCGAACGCCGTCCAGGACGTCCTGGCCCAGGAGCTGAACGACCCGAACATCACGTTCGACGTACGCGGCTACGCCGAGCAGTACCCCATCGCGGACAACGCGACGGAGGACGGCCGCAAGAAGAACCGCCGGGTGGAGGTGACGTTCCCGCGCACGCAGACCTGATCCGCCGCCGTGCCCCCGGATCACCCTGTGCCTTCGTCGGCAGGTGTCCTTGGCCTGGGCGGTACGGACGAGCCCCGTGACGTACGGGTCGTTGGCCATGACCTTGCTGAGGCCCTCGCTGCCGAGAAGCAGCAGGCCATGGCTCAGTCGGCCTTGTGCGCATGCCGTTGCGGACCGGTGTCCTCTCCCTGGCTTCGCGCGACCTCCTCGTGCGCCGCCATCGACTCGGCGTCACGGAAGATCTCCGCGGCCCATTGCTCGACCTCGGGCGTGGGCGGGCCGATCTCCGCTTCCTTCTCCTGGAGCAGTTCCTCCAGCAGATCACGCTGTATCTGCCGGTCGACGGCCGCACTCACATACGTGGAGAAACCGCGCGCTCCCACGCGCGCCATGACCGCCGCGATACGCTCCGCAGCCTCAGTGCTTTTCATGGCCGAACAGCCCGTCAGTACCAGGAGAATAGATGTAGTGCAAGCGATTCGGTGAGATGGTGAGATGTCGACCTGGAAATTATTGCCGCTCGGCGCATGGTGGTGGTCAATAGTGTGCCGGTTGACAGCAGGTTGTGGAACTTTACAGGGTGCGAAACGGGTCAGTATTCCTTGTCGAGGTCTGTGCCCTTGGGGGCGCGGAAGCAGCCGGAAACAACGCGAACCTGGATCATCGGTTGCTTTGTGCCTGAGGAGCCAGTGATGTGCAGGGAGGTATTTACGGAGAATGGCTCCTTGTCTGAATCGGCGGTGAGTTCCAGGTTCTTGTTCTGGCTGGTGTCGTGGCCGTACTCGACGACGTTCCAGCCGTTCTGGGGAAGGCTTTTCCGCAAGCGCTGGAAACCGGCCTCCAGCTTGTCGGGCGCCACCCCGTAGATCGACCAGGAGTGGCGCATGCGGTAGAGGTGATCGGGGTCTTCGTCGCAGAGAGAGACACCAGCACCTCCTTCTGTCACTTTGCCATCCCTGATGCTGATCATGTCGAGAATCTCGCTGGACATGTGGTTGGCTTTGGCTCTGGCCTTGTCAACAGCCAGTGTGATGGGCTCGGCACCTGAGTCGTGGGGGTTCTTGCTCTTCACGTCTTCTGCGCATCCCGTCATGACAAGGGGTAGAACAACTGCCAGAGCACAAAGAGTGAGCCATCCGCGTGGTGGCCGGCGCCTGAGCGGGTTCACTTTTCTTCCTTAACGTCACCATAGTTGCCGACGACAACTGCACCTTGGTTCTGCAATGACACCGACCCTTTGTCCCAGTAGCCACTGTGCCCACTGGTGTCCACATCCATCCGGTGTCCTCCGAACGCTTCGTCGGATGGGATCGTGGTGATGTAGCCCGCGGCGTATGGGACCCCGTGCCAGTACTCGACACCCCACTTCTGACCTCCCAGGAAGGTTCGACCGAGGTAGGGAACCGGGTCGGTGCGGGCGGCTTCGGACCACACATGACCTCTGCCCACGTCGAGATCGCCCGCATCACCGACGAGCATGCCAGGGCTACCGGCGACGGCGATGTCGTCAGCGGCGATCCGGTGGTCCATGGTCGCGGCCCCGACGACAGTGGTGCCGTAGCTGTGAGCGATCACGGTTGTATGACTGGCGGCGTCACCACCCTGGGCAGTCTGCAGGCCGCCCAGGAAATTGTTCAGTTCGGAGGCCGCGTCCAAGGCGTAGATCGGACTCGGGGAGTCGGTTAGGACGTTCTGAGGAGCGTCGTAACCGATCCACGTGATGGTGGACGTGGACTCAGTCGGGGCTTGCGTCCGGGCTTCCTGCCATACGTCCGTCATCCGCTTGATGTCCTTGCCCGCACCCTCAAGTCCCGCCCCCGTCCCCGGAACGTACACCGCCGTGTTGTCCGCCGTGTCCGGGTTTCCGTTGGCGATGATCGCGTGCCCGTTTCCTTTCGTGTCAAAGCCGAGCAGGTAAGCCTGGGGCAGGCCTGGATCGCCGTTCTTGCCTGGAACCCCGCTGGCGTCCAAGCGGTCCTGGATCGCGTCCATGCCTTTGAGCTGGGACCGGAGTTGCTCCCCGCCCTTTTCCCTCCATTGCTGCCAGATCGGGTTGACGACGGCTGAGGGAGGGTCGCCGACCTGGACGTACTGCGGCGGCTCAGGGCCAAGACGCTCGTACTGCTGCCACACATGTGCCCGCGTCTCCGCAAGCACCAACCGATTGGAGGTGTCGCGGACCTCGGACGGCAGGCCGTCGAGCGCTCCGACCTCGGCCGGGTAGAGCGTCGCGTATTCGTCGCGCTGCTCATCGGTAAGGCTGTCCCACCACTTCCTGTTCTCGCCCGGGGACTTCCCGTGTGGGATGTCCTCCTCGCGGAGGAAGTCCCCGACGGCCTTGCGGACGGCCTTCATGTCCTCGGCGGCGTCCACCAGCATGGCGTCAGTGACGTCCAGCCCGGCCGGCGCCTTGAGGTTGCGCAGCACCGCGGCGTAACGGTCGTCGATCTCTCCGGCTTCACGCACCGCGTTCGCGATCCGCTCGGCGATGTCCTCGGCCTTGGCCTTGTTGGGATTACCTCCGCCCTCGCCCTTGCCGGGCTGAACGGGGACGGGGGCACCGGGATGCGCGGTGCCTCCGGCAGCGCCCGGCGCGTACGGTCCATAAAGGCCGGATGTCGACGTGCCGCTGTCCGCGAGAGGCGGAGGATAGGTCACCGAACCGTCATCGTTCACTGTGAACTTGAAGGTCTCGGCGTCCTCCAGTGCCTGCTTCAGGTTCCTCTGCGGTGCCTCGAGATCCGCGGCGAGGGACTCCAGGGTCGTTCGGACCAGGCCGCACTCGCTGTGGATGTACTGGTAGTTGCGGCTGAGGCGGTCGAGCTCACCGGCTGCTGTGGTGGCCGTTTCGCCCTTCTGGGTGGACCGTACGGGAATGCTCATCTCTCGGTCGACCCGTAAGCGGGCGGCGTCGGCGCGGTGGCTGACCTTGCCCCAGCCGTGGGCCGTGTCCCGGTACTCGGACAGCTTCAGGTCACGCAACTGCTGCCAGGTGGGCATCGACGTCACCGGGCCCATGCCGGGGTGTTGCCCACGCGAACACCATCCGCCCGGCCCTTGACCTGGTGGTCTACCTCACCGAAGTGCCTGCCGGTCTTCGCCAGGGTGCCATGCAGCCGCCCGCATTCGTCCCGCACGGCAGTCAGTCGCGCTTCCCACGTCGTGCGTGTCTCTTTGAGTGCGGCCGTGCAGGCGAACCCCTCGGTGCCGGCCGCTGTGCCCACACTGGCCGGCCTCAGGTCGGTCAGTCCGCTGGTGGTGGCGGTGCGAAGTTCGTCTGCCACCCTGGATGCACTTGTCCATGGGGTCTTGCTGATCCGCAGGTCGGCATCAGCGCCGCCCCCCGAGTCGGAGCTGCCCTGGTCGGCCGGCAGCTGGTTGAGCTGCATCTGCGTGGATCGCCGCTGGGCCGCCGTGGCCTTGAGCTGCTCCCACTCCTCCCACGCCATGCGTGGACCCTCCCCCGTGTCGTGCCGTAGCTCGCCGTGAACGTTTGACCGCAACGTTGCGGTGGTCGCGTAACACGGTAGTGACGGTGCGTGACCCACCCATCCGTATCGGCCACCAGCTCGTCTGAGTATCTGTACTCAGACAGCGCCCGGTCCCCGGCCGGACGGGCGGATGAGGGCTGGGGTAAATCGGGGCGCCGGGCCTCGCACCATTCGGACCACTGGGGCACTGAACCACCCGCCGGGCGTATACGTCACGTATACTCGCGTCATGTCCGACGTCATGATTCGTGTGCCCGCTGAAGTCCGTGACCAGCTTGCCGCCGTGGCCGAGGCGCGGGGGACCAGTCTGCGGGCCCTCATGCAGGAGATAGCTGCTCAGACACTGACTCCCGAGCAGATCAAGGAGCGGGCCGAACGCACCCGCGCTCTCCTCGCCGAGCGCTTCGGGCACTACGTGACGGATGAGGAGTCGGCCGAGATGCGGCGCAAGATGCGGGAAGCCACCGCCGCCCACCGTGCTGCTCTTGCGGGGACGGAGTCGTCCGGTTGAGCCAGATGATCGAACACTACGTCCTCGACACCCCCACACTGCTGGCGATGGGTGGCAACAAGCAGGTTTCGGGTCTCATCCACGCAGCGGCGTCCAGCGATGACGTGCGGCTGTGGGCACCCGTGCTGTGCCTTCTGGAAGCCGAGCGCGAGCGTGCGGGGGTCGTCGCTCACGTCGGCCTGCTCCTGGATGTGCTCCGCGTCATCGATGACGACTACGCGATGGCCATGAGCATCGCTGAGTTGCTCCGCGACGGGGTCGCCTTCGGTGTAGCCGCGGCCGTGCACGTGGCGCGGCCGAACCCGGCGATCCCCGACGGGGCGCTGGTGGCCTCGGTCCAGCCGGAGGCCTACGTCGGCCTCGGAGTCGGGGTCATGGACCTGAACCGCTGACGAGACCTACAGCAGGTGATCCGCCCTCCCCGCCTTGATCTCCCGGATCAAGGCCCGGAGGGCGTCCCGGCTGTCGGTCAGGGGGCGGTCCGGCGATGTAGGCGTTGCCTTCGGCGTCGGTGCCTATGCGGAAGCAGCTGGCGCCCTCTCCGCAGAAGGGGTCTTCCCAGGTGATGGCTGGCATGGTGGTGAGGGCTCCTCAGAGGTCGGTGGCGAGGGCGCGGATGAAGTCGCGTGACGCGTCGGGGGCAGGGCCACGGACTCCGCTGCTGCGAGGGCGGCTCGGTACTTGCTGGGCTGGGGCTCCGAATCGATGAACTCGGGCCCGTGAGTGCTGTCGAGTTCCACGGTGTCGAGTTGGGGTACGGACGACTCGGCGTACACGACCGACTGCCCGGCTCCGGGGAAGCCTCCCGCTTTGAAGGGGATTACCCGTAGCGTCACGGCGTCGCGCTCAGACGTTCGCAAGAGGTGTTCCAGCTGCCTGCGGGCGACGGCGGTGCCGCCGAACTCCATGCGCAAGGCGGCCTCGTGGACGATGGCGTCGAGCCGGGGAGGGACCGGGCGGTCGAAGACCTGCTGTCGGTCCATGCGCTGCGACACGCGGACCTCGATGTCGGACTCCGACAGGGCGGGGATCACCGCCTGGAAGACGGCATGCGCGTGTTCCTCGGTCTGTGGCAGGCCGGGCAGGTGCACGCTCACCGCGATCCGTACCCGTTCGGCGTGCCACTCCATCTCCGCGATGTCCAGGAAGCCCTCGGGCAGTTGGCCGCGATACGCCTCCCACCACCCTTTGTCGCGATCTGCGGCCATGGCGGACAAAGCCTCGACAAGGGCCTGGTCCGCGCATCCGTAGTTGCTCACCCTTTGCTACAGCCTCACCCTCCCAGCCGCCCCGCGCACCCCGGCGATCGTTCGTGCGGCCACCCGCACGGTCCTGCGCGCCCACGGTCTTGCCGACATCACCGAACCCGCCGTCCAGGTGGCGAGCGAACTGGCCGCCTGTGCCTGCCGTTTCAGTGCCTCGCCGGAGGTGTACGTGTGTCTCCGCTACCGGGACGGCGCCTTCCGCGTCGTCCTCTACGACGGGCATCCGCGCCACACCCACCCCGCCTCACCGAGGCCTGCGACGCCCACCGTCGCTCGACGCTGTGGCTGTCGGCGTGCGTGGTCCGTGCCTGTGGCGGCGACTGGGGTTTCGGCGACGCCCGTGAGCCGGGTGGCGGCACGCGGATGTGGGTGGTGCTGCCGAGGGCTGGTGCTCGCGCCTACCTCTCCGGCCGCTGTGTGCCGCAGACCTGAGAGAGGGAGGAGCGAGTGGAGGATTGGTGCCACGCCACCTCCCCCCGGACCAGGCCTTTTGGGTAGACCGTTGGCACAAATTCTCCACTGGTGCCGACTTCTGCCACCGGGATGGCGGAGAGACTCCCGGCCGACCGCGCTCCGCGAGTTCCTTGGATTCCCGAGGATTGGGCACCGTATTGGGTCCGCGGGCCCATGTCGGGTGCTCTGCCTCTTCCTAACCTCGGGCCAGGTTGTGCACCCGAGTTGGGGGAGGCGACATGGCCTCGGGCGGGGGAGTGCCGGAGTTCGGAGGGGCGGCCGGGACCGGCGGGCCCGGGGGGCGGAGGGGCTTGCCCCGCTCCCTCTCCATGGCGTTCGTGCTCGTGCACGTGTTGTTCGCCGCCACCGTCCTCGGCGGGGTCGGGCTGCTGCTGACCGCGGGGTCGTACGGCACTCTCGACGGCGGTGTCCTCGCCCTCACCGCCTATGCGGCGGCGCCCGGAGTGCTCGGCTGGTGGCTCGCCCGGCGGAGCCGGGAGGGCGGGGAGCGGGTCCGGCGCGGGCTGGTCGGGGTTCAGGTGTGGCTGGTCCTGGGTGGGATCGCCAACCTCGCCGGCGGGTCGACGCGTGGCGCGCTTCAGGTCTTCCTTCCCCTCCTTGTCCTCTGCTTCCTCCTCCAGGGCGAGAGCCGGGAGTGGTACCGGCTCCCCGAGGCGGAGCGGGCCGAGCGCCGGCCGTTCTCGTTCGCCCGGATGATTCGGTGGCGGCGGGGGGACGAGGGGCAGACCGCCGTCGAGTACGCGGGGCTGGTCGCCATCGTCGCGGCCATCGTGCTCGCGCTGGTGGTCAGCGGCCTCGGCACGCAGATACTCGGGGGCATCCAGACACAGGTCTGCAAGGTCGCCGGCATGGGGTGCCCGGCCGCGACGACCGACGGCACGGGCACCGACGCCTCCGGCCCCGCGGGCACCGACGCCTCCGGCCCCACGAGCACCGACGCCTCCGGCCCCACGGGCGTCGACAGCGGCAACGCCAACGGCAGCAGCGGAAAGACCAATCAGCCCAGCGGCAACGCCGGCGACGCCCACCCCGGCAGCGGCGAGAAGGAGGACCACGGCTGCTTCTCAGGAGTCGGCGCCTTCTTCGGCTGTGCCGGTCATCAGGTGAAGCAGGTCGGGCAAGGGCTCTTCGTCGACGGGGTGTGGGGTGACGTCACCGGGATCTACGACATGGCCCGCCACCCCCTCGACACGCTCAAGGGTATCGGCGGCTACGGCAAGCAGCTGGGCGAGGACTGGTGGGACAACTCGGCGGGCGCCCGCGACAAATGGTCCAAGGGCGACTACTTCGGGGCCGTCCTGGACTGGGGCGGCTCCACGCTGAAGACGGGCGGGTCGGTCCTCTACGACACGTTCGTCGGCGACGACACCGCCGGTGACTGGAAGAACGGCGACAAGACCCGCGCCGTCACCCACGTCATCTGGAACATCGGCTCCCTCTTCATCCCCGGGTACGACGCCGCCAAGGTCGTCGAGAAGGTCGGGGACCTGGGGAAGATCGGCAGGCTCGGGAAGCTGGGCAAGCTCGCGGAGAAGGCGGGAGAGGCGGCCGAGGACGCCAAGAGGGCGGCCGGGGCCGGGGACGTCGAGGGCGCCGAGAAGGCGGCCAAGCGTGCCGACGAGGCGGCGGACGAGGCCGAGAAGAAGGCCCGGGAGTCCGGCTGCGTCCTCTCCGCCCCGGCGCGCAGGGTCCCGTACGGCGACGGCCCGCGCGAGGAGCCCGGCGGCCCGCTCACCGGCTCCTCCGGCACCGGCACCACCGTCCTGGCCGCCGGCGCCTCCACCCCGTACGTCGTCCTCGCCGAGGGCGGCTGCGACGAGGAGGCCAAGAAGGCGGCCGAGGAGGCCCGTAAGAAGGAACGTGAGGCCTACCTCGCCAAGAAGCGGGCGGAGGAGCCCGGGCGTGCCGCGAAGGCCGCGCAGAACAAGAAGCAGTACCCCGAGCCGAAGCACGACGACACGTCCGACCCGCGCAACTACAACCCGCCGGACTGGGCGGAGAACCTGAAGAACCACCCTCTCGGCGACGCCGACCACGGCGACGGCTACTGGGCGAGCCGGGACCGCAACCCGGCGCCCAACTGGAAGAACGAGTCGTGGCTCCGTTACCAGGAGCAGGTCACCGGCACGGTCCGCGGCCAGGAGTACGTCGTTCCGTACCCCAAGGAGGGGGTGCCCGACGTCGAGTTCGACGGCTGGGACTCGAGCAGGCAGACGTACCTGGAGGCGAAGAACGGCTACGACGGCTACCTCTCCAAGAGCAGTCCGGGCGAACTCACTCCCTCCGGCAAGGCCGAATTCGTCGCCGAGGCGAAGAGGCAGGTGGCGGCGGCCGGTGGCAAGACCGTGGAATGGCACTTCTCCAATCCCGAGGTCGCCAGGGCCGCACGCCGTGCCTTCCGCGAGGAGGGACTGAACATCAAGGTCGTCCACACCGAGCAGAAGCCGGTCGGCGGGACGCGCAGGCCCGGGGCGTTCGGGTAGCCCGGGCGCGGCAAGCGGCTCGACTATGGTGACGGCGATCGGACCTGACACGAGAGGCGACGACGGAGGCGTGGGGATGCGACGTCTGGTGCGGGGCTTCTGGGGCCCTCGGGAGGAACCGGTCGAGCAACTGGCCGGCCGTTGGAGAGCGACGCTGGAGCAGCTGGCCCGGCTGCTTCCCCAGGCGGATCTGCCGGGGACGTGGGACGTGCTCCGCGCTGCCGGACCGGCTGGTCAAGTGTCCGGAACAGAGCCCGCGTTGCTCGACGCGCTGTCCGCGGCCCGGGCGGCTGACGACTGGTCGGAGGGCAACGGCATCGCGCTGCGCCTGGTCGCCGCGGGAGCACCGGGCTGGGAGGTCGAGGTGAGCGGGCTGGCGGGCGGCACTCCGGAGTTCCTCCTCCAGTCGCTCGTGATCGGCCTCCGCGCACCGGCGGACGTGGAACTGCCCGGCATCGAACTCCTGGCCGTCGTGGCCGAGGCCTGGGCGCCCGATTTCGGCGACGTGACGGACGACGACGTGATGGACGCCCTGGAGGACGAGGCCGGGCACGAGGTCGGCGACCCGGGTGTGGGGTGGGCCGGCTATCTCTCCCCGGCGCGGGCCGCTCTGCTGCCCGAGGAGCTGGCCGTGCCGCGCAAGGAGGTGCGCGGGGGCGGCGTGTTGCTCGACATCGCGCCCCCGGGCGACACAGCCCCCGTGGTCCGGGTCCATGAGCGGCTGCGGGACGCCGGCGCGCTGCGGCCCCTGCCCCGCCCCATGGACCGGGCGACTCTGTGACCTCCCGCGCCGGTGAGCCGTTCGCCCTGGACCGGGCTCTTCGCGATGTCGACGGCCTGCTCGCCGCGGACGTCCCCGCGCACGGACCGACGACGAGCGAGGACGACCCGGTCAGGGGCGAGTGGTCCGTCACCCGGGGCGAGGGCTTCGTGCTCGTACCGCTCTGGGAGAGCGTTTCCCTCGTCGGGGTGTACGCGCCCGAGTGGAACACGGCGGAGGAGACGGCACACGCGCATCTGGCCGCGCTGGCCGGGGCGCTGGACCGGCGCTGGGGCGCTCATCGGCCGGTGGGCATGCGGGTGCCGCTGTTCCGCCGGATCGCCGGTGAGCCGATGCCCCCGTTCTTCGAGGCGCTGTGCGCCCAGGACCTCCTCGGCGACCTCGCGGTGTGGGGCCCGCCGCAGGCCGGACCCGGCCGGGGCGACCGCTGGCTCGCCGTCTCCGTCAACCAGAGCGACGGCGACGCGCCCTTCGTCCTCGCGGCGGCCGTGACCGACCATCCGATCGTGGAGCTGGAGGACGGCTGATCCGCCGTGACCGGTCACCTCCCGCCCGCGGCGCCGCGCGAGCTGCCGCGGCCGTGGAACGACCTGACCCACCGCAGGCGCCCGGCCCTACTCCGCCTCCGCCCGTACCTCCGCCCGTACCTCCACCCGCGCCCCCGCCCGCAGCCCCCACCCCGCCATGGCGCCCGCCTCCGCCTCCAGGACGTGGCGGGAGCGGAGGCGGGGCAGGCCCAGGCGGCCGGGCTTCATGGTGCGGACGGTCAGGACGCGCAGGCCGCGGTCCAGGTAGGCCACGTCGATGGGGATGCGCATACCGAAGGTGTGCACGCTGCCCGCGGGGGAGAGGAGGATCGCGCCGTCGACCGTGTCACGGCCGAGGAGCCCTTTGGTGCGGGCGCGGTAGGAGGTCGCCAGCTCCACCGGGACCACCACCGGCGCCGCACCCTCCCGGTCGGTCCGCTGCCCGGGACCGTGCACCACCAACTCACCCCGTCCGTCCCGCCAGCGTCGCCCCATCCCCGGCCGCCTCCCCACTTGCCGCCTCCCCACTTGCCGCCTCCCCACTTGCCGCCTCCCCACTTGCCTTCTCGTGTCGCCAAGCGACCGTATCCGCACGGCAGTGGGCCCCACATGGGCCCACGGGCCCATGCCGCGCCCGGCGGACCGGGACTAGGGTCCGGGCGTGCGCGTACTGCTGATCGTCCTCGCCGCCCTGTGGGGCGCGGGCGCCGGGCTGCTGGTGCCCCGCGCCGCCCACCGGTTCTCGGTCGACGCCGGCGAGGCGTGGCGCGGGCAGTGCCCGGACGGGCACGCGATCACGGGGCCGTTCGGGGGCTGGGCGGGGCGGGCGCGCTGCACCGCCGCCGCGGGCTGTGGGGCGTACGGGCCGAGCAGCCCGGCCGTCGGCGCCGTGACCGGCCTCGTCTGTGCGGCGCTCGCCGCCGCGACCGGCCCCCGGCCGGAGGTCGTGGTCTGGCTGCTCGCCGCGCCGGTCGGCGTGCTGCTCGCGCTCGTCGACCACCGGGTGCACCGACTGCCGGACGTCCTGACGCTGCCGCTCGCCGCCGCGACCGCCGTACTGCTGGGCGTCGCCGCGTTGCTGCCGGCCGCCGCGGGGTCGTGGCCGACGGCGCTGCTCGGCGGACTCGCCCTGGGCGCCGCGTACTTCGTCCTCTTCCTCGTCAATCCCTCCGGGATGGGCTTCGGCGACGTCAAACTGGCGCTGGCGCTCGGGGCGGTCCTCGGGTGGTACGGCTGGTCCGTCCTGGTCGTGGGCGGTTTCGCCGGGATCCTCTACGGCGCCTGCTACGGGCTCGGCCTGGTCGTGCTGCGGCGGGCGGGGCGCAGGTCCGCGATGCCGCTGGGGCCGTTCATGATCGGCGGGGCGTTCACGGGGCTGCTGCTGGGCGCGTTCGCGGTGGCGTGAGGGGCGGGGTGGCGGCGTGAGGAGCGTGGCGCGCGGCGTGATGAGCGAGGGGCGCGGCGTGATGTGTGTGGCGCCCGGCTGAGGAGCGTGGCGCCGGGCTGAGGATCAGGCCCGGGGCGTGAGAAGTGGGGCCGGTGGGGAGTAAGTCGTCATGACTGGACTCGGTGCTGTCTTCCGGCCCCAACTGCCCCCCGAGCGGCTGCGCTCGATCGCCCGCCTCGCCGACGACGCGGGCCTCGAGGAACTGTGGCTGTGGGAGGACTGCTTCCTGGAGGGCGGGATCTCCACGGCGGCCGCCGCGCTGGCCTGGACGGAGCGGGTGCGGGTCGGGGTCGGCCTGCTGCCCGTGCCCCTGCGCAATGTCGCCGTCACCGCCATGGAGGCCGCCACGCTGCACCGGCTCTTCCCCGGCCGCGCGATCCTCGGCGTCGGGCACGGCGTCCAGGACTGGATGGAGCAGGTCGGCGCGCGGGCGGAGTCCCCGCTGACCCTGCTGCGCGAACACCTGGGCGCCCTGCGGGCCCTGTTGCGCGGGGAGCGGGTCACGACCAAGGACGGCCGCTACGTCCGTCTGGACGACGTGGCCCTGGACTGGCCGCCGCCACCGGAGACCGCCGTCCCGGTCTTCGCCGGAGCCACCGGCCCGCGCACGCTGCGCCTGTCCGGCGAGGCGGCCGACGGCACGATCCTCACCGCGGTCACGCCCCCTGACGGCGTACGCCGGGCCCGCCGCCGCATCGACGAGGGGCGCCACGCGGCCGGCCGCACCGACGCGCACCGCGTCGTCGTCTACCTCCTCACCGCGACCGGTCCCGGCGCCGAGACCCGGCTGCGCGCCGAGCTGGCCGCCGAGGGCCGGTCCGACGTCCCCGGCCTGGGCGCGGCCGGGGACGCCGCGGCCGTCGCCCAGGCCGTCCGGGCCCTCGCCGACGCCGGTGCCGACACGGTGATCCTCCAGCCCACGGCCGACGAACCGGACCCCGAGGGCTTCATCCGCTTCACCGCCGAGGAGGTACGGCCACTGGTGCCGTGACCGTATGTCCTGCTCGCGACATTGCCTGCTTGCGACAGGCCCCCGTGCTTGTGACAGGCCCCCGTGCTTGCGACAGGCCCCCGTGCTTGCGACAGGCCCTGCTCGCGGCGCCGGGCGAAAATCAGGAGCCTTCACCGTCCCCGCCTGCGACGATCATCGCATGGCAGCAGACCCGCAGCACCGCTCGTTCGAAGACCTCGTCGCCGAAGGGGCCGCCGTGCCCACCGAGGGATGGGACTTCTCGTGGTTCGAGGGGCGGGCCACCGAGGCGCGGCCGTCCTGGGGGTACGCCGTCTCGATGGCCGGCCGGCTGTCCGGCGCGCACGCCGTGCTCGACGTGCAGACCGGCGGAGGAGAGGTCCTCGGCTTCGCCCTCGGCCGCGCCGGCCGCCGCCCCGCGCTGCTCGCCGCCACCGAGGGATGGCCGCCCAATGTGACGAAGGCGACCGAGCTGCTCCGTCCGCACGGGGTGGTGGTCGTGGCCTCCGCCGAGGACGCGCCGCTGCCGTTCGCGGACGCCGCCTTCGACCTCGTCGTCAGCCGGCACCCCGTCCGCCCGCACTGGGAGGAGATCGCCCGTGTCCTCGAGCCCGGCGGTACGTACTTCGCCCAGCATGTGGGGCCCGCCAGTGTCTTCGAGCTCGTCGAGTACTTCCTGGGGCCGCAACCGGAGGAGTCGCGTGGCGCCCGGCACCCCGACCGGGAGCGGGCGGACGCGGAGGCCGCCGGTCTGGAGGTCGTCGATCTGCGCGCCGAGCGGCTGCGCGTGGAGTTCCACGACATCGCAGCCGTCGTGCACTTCCTGCGCAAGGTGATCTGGATGGTCCCCGGCTTCACGGTCGAGGCGTACGGGCAACGGCTCCGGGAGCTGCACGAGCGGATCCGGCAGGAGGGCCCGTTCGTGGCGCACAGCACCCGCCATCTCGTCGAGGCCCGTAGGTCCGGTTGAGGCCGTGACGCGCCGGACGACCCGCACCCGGGCGCCCACTCGGGCGTCACAGTTTCCACATCGTTACCGCAGGCCTCTCCCCTCACCACCATGGCTCGAGTAAGTTCAGACCAACGTAATTCGCGTGAGCAAAGCTGCGCGGGTGGCATCGCGCAGTGGAGGGGGCTGCGCGACGCCGTGCCCGCTGATGGCGGCGGCTCCGCGTGCCCAGGACGGCCGAGGCCGGGCGGTGGTCGGCGTCAAGCGGACGTTCGCGACCCGGTCGCCCGTGGGAGGGACGCGGGAACAACTCGCCGAGTGGTCCCCAGATGGCGCAATCCCTCCGGATCCCGCCGTATCCCGCCCGTTTTTCCTGTGAATCCGCTGTGATCCGGCCATGATCCGGTGCGGAATGGCCGCTTCCAGCGCTCTCGACGCGTCGCCGGACGATTTCGGAGAGTAGTTGTGGCGCGCTGATGCACGCAGCATCACTTACGAAGGGTTATGGTGGAAACCCCCCCTCGGGCCGGTCCGTCTCCCCCCCACGGACCGGCCCGTTTTCTTGTACGAGCGACCGGGCCCCCGTTTGATACACGTCTCGCGGGTACGGGTTTCGACACGGCTCTGCCACAAGTGGGAACCGGACGCCGCTTCAGGGCGCGCATGACAACCCTTTGGGAGACCCTGGGTGTACCGGGGGTAGGCTTCGCCCCCGGGGACCGCCATACGGACCAGGCCGCCGCACGGACAGGGAACACCCCGGCCGCGCCTGTCCGATCCATACGGAGGGGCTGACGAACACGTGAACCTGCGCGACAAGCTGCGCGGCCTGCTGGTCAGGCTGTACGCGCGCCGGGTGGAAGGCCACCTGGACCACGCTCAGGTGCCCAAGCACATCGGCGTCATCATGGACGGCAACCGGCGCTGGGCGAAGGCCGCGGGTTCCACCACCGTGCACGGTCACCGGGCGGGCGCCGACAACATCGAGGAGTTCCTCGGCTGGTGCTCCGAGACGGACGTCGAGGTCGTCACCCTCTGGCTGCTGTCCACGGACAATTTCGACCGCCCCCAGGAGGAACTCGTCCCCCTCCTCGGCATCATCGAGGACGTCGTGCGTTCGCTGGCCGCCGACGGCCGCTGGCGCGTCCACCACGTCGGCACCATGGACCTGCTCCCGCCGGGCATGCAGGCCACCCTGAAGGAGGCCGAGGAGGCCACCGCCGACGTCAACGGCATACTCGTCAACGTCGCCATCGGCTACGGCGGCCGCCAGGAGATCGCCGACGCGGTGCGCTCCATGCTCCACGACGCCCACGAGCGGGGCGTCTCCATGGAGGACCTCGCCGAGGCCGTCGACGTCGACATGATCGGCCGCCACCTGTACACCAAGGCCCAGCCCGACCCGGACCTGGTCATCCGCACCAGCGGCGAGCAGCGGCTGTCCGGGTTCATGCTCTGGCAGACCGCGCACTCCGAGTACTACTTCTGCGAGGTCTTCTGGCCGGCCTTCCGCAAGGTCGACTTCCTGCGCGCGCTGCGCGACTACGCGGCCCGCCACCGCCGTTACGGCGGCTGACGGGCAGGCGCCGGCCACCGGCGACGTACCCGCTGGTCACCAGCAGTTCATCCGTGTGCCGTTCCATGCATTTGCATGGCGGCGCATGTTCGAGGGCATAAGCCAGACAGGTCGACACCCGAACCACGGGTGTCGGATCTCAGCGGGCGGCTCGGAGCCGTCCGCCCGGGAGGCCCTTTGCACCAGCCGCACCGTGCGGTCACAGCACGGAGAAGGACGCTTCAGGGCCGGTTCCCGGCCCCCGTGTGCGGGGGCCGGCGACCGGCCCCTATGCCCCCGCCCTCCCGGCCCGGCATCAGCTTCGTCGCTCCCCGACCTCATCCGAGGGGGTACGTCCTTCCGTGGTGACCAGCACAAAGCGCCACAAGCCAGATCGGCGCACCTACGTTCTCGACACCAGCGTCCTGCTGGCGGACCCGAACGCCCTGACCCGCTTCGACGAGCACGAGGTCGTGCTCCCCGTCGTCGTGGTCACGGAACTGGAGGCCAAGCGGCACCATCCCGAACTCGGTTACTTCGCCCGGCAGGCCCTGCGCCTGCTGGACGACTACCGGGTCCGGCACGGCCGCCTCGACGCCCCCATCCCGATCGGGGACCTCGGCGGAACGGTCCGGGTCGAGCTGAACCACTCGGACCCCAGCGTGCTGCCCACCGGCTACCGCCTGGGGGACAACGACTCCCGCATCCTCGCGGTCGCCCGCAACCTCCAGGCCGAGGGGTACGACGTCACGGTCGTCTCCAAGGACCTGCCGCTGCGGATCAAGGCGTCCTCCGTGGGGCTCCTGGCCGAGGAGTACCGGGCCGAGCTCGCCATCACGGAGAACTCCGGCTGGACCGGCATGTCCGAACTCACCCTGCCGGGCGAACAGGTGGACATCCTCTTCGAGGAGGGGCACGTCTACGTCCCCGAAGCCGCCGAACTGCCGGTGCACACGGGTCTGACGATCCAGTCGGAGCGCGGCAAGGCGCTGGGCCGGGTGACGGCCGAGGGCAACGTCCGGCTGGTCCGCGGCGACCGGGAGGCGTTCGGCATCAAGGGCCGCAGCGCCGAGCAGCGCATCGCGCTCGACCTGCTGCTCGACCCGGACGTCGGGATCGTGTCCATGGGCGGCCGGGCCGGCACCGGCAAGTCGGCGCTGGCGCTGTGCGCGGGGCTGGAGGCGGTGCTGGAGCGCCGTCAGCACCAGAAGGTGATGGTCTTCCGCCCGCTGTACGCGGTCGGCGGGCAGGAGCTCGGCTATCTGCCCGGCACCGAGGCGGAGAAGATGAGCCCCTGGGCGCAGGCGGTCTTCGACACGCTGTCGGCGGTCACCTCCCGGGAGGTCATCGAGGAGGTCACCGCGCGCGGGATGCTGGAGGTGCTGCCGCTCACCCACATCCGCGGCCGGTCGCTGCACGACGCGTTCGTCATCGTGGACGAGGCCCAGTCGCTGGAGCGGAACGTCCTGCTGACCGTGCTGTCCCGGATCGGCGCGGGTTCACGGGTGGTTCTCACCCATGACGTGGCACAACGGGACAATCTGCGGGTCGGCCGCTACGACGGTGTGGTCGCCGTGGTCGAGAAGCTGAAGGGACATCCGCTCTTCGCCCATGTGACGCTGACCCGGTCCGAGCGCTCGCAGATCGCCGCACTGGTGACCGAAATGCTGGAGGACGGGCACATCTGATCCGTTGATCCTCGTTCGCACCGCTGTCCCACAATCGGGCACATGTGCGGGAGTTGGCGCCGTCCGGCGGCTCGGGCAAAGCCCGAGAGCCTAGCCGGGCGGCGCCTTCGTGTGTGGGACATTCGCGGAATCGCGTGGTCCAAACGGGATGTGAGCTTTCACACGCAACTCAGAATTGCCTTGCGGTGTCGGGGTACGGCAGAGTCTCACTCCTGTCAGGCCCCGCATACGACACACCTGTACCCCCAGCGGTGCAGCACCACTTGAGCACCACCCCCAACTGCATAGCGTCGTCGTATGCCGCCCGAGCACCACGCGGCGCTCCCGTGACGGGAGTTGCCCACCGGGCCCGCGCCTCCCGTGACCCCGCAGTTGGGAGGCCAGTGCCAGGGGCACGATTGCGTCCGCCAGGGTCACCGAAGCGGGCGATGCTGGAAGGAAACCGTGTGAGCCGGATCTCGGTCCGGGGATTCGCAGTGGCCTCGGCCACCGCGGTCACCGCTGTCGGAAGCGTCGTCGGCGTTGCCTCGGGCAGCACCGCGCAGAACAACGACGCCGAAGCGACGGCAGCCGACGCGACGCTGCTCGCCGACATACCCGCGGGTCAGCAGGCCCAGGTACAGACGGCCTCCCTCGCGCAGCAGGCCGACGCCCAGGCCATCGCCGCGGACACGAGCGCCAAGAAGGACGCCGAGGAGGCCGCGCGCAAGGCGGCCGCCGAGACGGCGTACGCGAAGAAGGCCGAGGCCGAGAAGGCCGCCAAGGAGGCCAAGGAGCGCGCCGAACTGGAGAAGGCGGCCAGCCGCAGCGCGGCCCGCGACTCCTCCAGCTTCCCCGTCCAGAGCTCCTACAGCGTCGCGCAGATCCAGGCGATGGCGCGTCAGATGGTGCCCAGCGGACAGTTCCAGTGCTTCAGCAACATCGTGAACCACGAGTCCAGCTGGAACTACCAGGCGGTCAACGCCTCCTCCGGTGCCTACGGCCTCTTCCAGGCACTGCCGGCCGGCAAGTACGCCTCCGCCGGCGCCGACTGGCGGACCAACCCGGCCACCCAGATCAAGTGGGGCCTCAACTACATGAACAGCCGCTACGGCAGCCCGTGCGAGGCCTGGTCGTTCTGGTCGGCCAACCACTGGTACTGAGCCGGACCACCGGTACCGGGACGACGGAGCCCGAAGGACTTCCGGTCCGGCCCGGGTTCCGCCCCGTGCCTCTCAACCCTGCACAGCCCCTCCCCGTCCTAGGGAGAGGGGCTGTTGCCATGTAGCGTCTGACGGGACGACTCCAGGGGGGGAGTGGTGGGGAGAGACGGGGGAAGAGGACGGATCATGTCGCGAGTGCCAGGGTGGCTCGGACGGCTCGGCGCGGGGCTGACCGAGATGGGTGAGCGGTTGGACGAGCGCCGTGCCGAGGTGGAGAAGGAGCACACCGGGCCCGGACCGGAGCCCGCCGTGGACGCCACGCCGGTTCCCGACCACGTGACCGTCGGGCCGGCCCGGCCCGATCCCGCCCAGGCCGTGCCCTGGGGTGTGCGGGTGGCCGCCGAGGCCGGCTGGCGGGTGCTGGTGCTCGCCGGCACGGTGTGGGTGCTGATGCGGGTCATCAGCGCCGTCCAGCTGGTGGTCCTCGCCTTCGTGGGCGCGCTGCTCATCACGGCGCTGATGCAGCCGACCGTGGCGCGGCTGCGGCGCTACGGCTTGCCGCGCGGGCCCGCCACCGCGCTCACCGCCATCCTCGGCTTCGTCATCATGGGCCTGATCGGATGGTTCGTGACCTGGCAGGTCATGGAGAACATCGACAACCTCTCCAACCAGGTCCAGGACGGCATCGACGAGCTGCGCAAGTGGCTGCTGAACAGCCCGTTCCACGTCACCGACAAGCAGATCAACCAGATCGCCAAGAACCTGCGCGAGGCCATCGGAGCCAACACCGACCAGATCACCTCGGCCGGCCTGGAGGGCGTGACGGTGGTCGTGGAGGCGCTCACCGGGATCCTCCTGACCATCTTCTCCACGCTGTTCCTGCTCTACGACGGCCGGCGGATCTGGGAGTGGACGCTGAAGCTGGTGCCGGCGGCGGCGCGGCCGGGCGTGGCCGGTGCCGGTCCGCGCGCCTGGCGCACGCTGACGGCGTATGTGCGGGGCACGGTGATCGTGGCGCTGATCGACGCCATCTTCATCGGCCTGGGGATCTACTTCCTGGACGTGCCGATGGCCGTGCCGCTGGCGGTGTTCATCTTCCTGTTCGCGTTCGTCCCGCTGGTGGGCGCGGTGGTGTCCGGCGCGCTGGCGGTGGTGGTGGCGCTGGTCACCCAGGGTGTGTTCACGGCGGTGATGGTGCTGGTCGTGGTGCTGGCGGTGCAGCAGATCGAGGGGCATGTGCTCCAGCCGTTCATCCTGGGCCGGGCGGTCCGGGTCCATCCGCTGGCGGTGGTCCTGTCCGTCGCCGCGGGCGGCATGATCGCGGGGATCGGC